>DASWOS010000103.1:0-22423 GCA_036398645.1 Dokdonella sp.
CGTAGCGGCGGTCGGCGAACGCCTCGTGCGCGACCGCGAGTCCGGCGCGCCGGCCGGCCTCCGGCAGCGCGCTGCCGGCGAGACCGACCAGCACGAGGTCCGCGTCGAAGTCGCGCGCGGCGCACGCGATCGCGTCGGCGAGCGCCGCGTCGCGCGCGGCCATGTTGTAGAGCGCGCCGTGCGGCTTGACGTGGCGCAGGCGCGCGCCGGCCGCGCGCGCGAACGCGGCGAGCGCGCCGATCTGGTACAGCGTCAGCGCGTAGGCTTCGTCGGCGCCGATCCGCATCTCGCGGCGGCCGAAACCCTGCAGGTCCGGCAGCGCGACGTGCGCGCCGAGCGCGACGCCGGCGCGCACGGCGAGCGCGACCGTGCGCCGCATCGTGTCCGGATCGCCGGCGTGCATGCCGCAGGCGACGTTCGCCGAGCTGACGTACGGCATGACCGCGGCGTCGTCGCCCATCGTCCACGCGCCGAACGACTCGCCGAGATCACAGTTCAGATCGATGCGGAAGCCCATGTCCCCAGCCGTTCGCCGATCGCCTCGCACAGCCGCGCGAGCTCGCGCTCGCGGCGAAGATAGCGCGTTTGCGCCGCATCGACGTCGATCTCGCGGAAGCGCAGCACCGCGCCGGGCCGGCGCTGCGCGAGCCGCGGCAGGTCGACCGCGGCGATCTGCGCGATCTGCGGATAACCGCCGACGGTCGGGTGCTCGACGGCGAGCGCGATCGCGCACCCGTCCGGCGGCAGCTGCAGCGTGCCGGTCGCGACCGGCTCGCTGACGCGCTCGAGCGGCGCGGCGAGCGCGAGTCGCGTGCCGTCGAGGCGCAGGCCGACGCGGTTCGAATCGACGCCGACGCGGAACTCGGTCGCGAACAACGCCGTGCGCGAAGCGGCGTCGAGCGCGTCGAAGTCGCGGCCGCGCATCAGCCGGAGCGGGCGCGCGGCGTCCGCGTCGAACCACGGACGCGGATCGAGCGACCACGGCGGCGCGCGGCGCGCAGGCGGCGCGTGCACGGCGTCGAACGCGAGAAGGTCGCCGGCCGCGAGCGCGCGGCCGCCGAACGGGCCGATCCGCGCATTGAGGTCGGTCGACGCGCTGCCGAGCACGCGCTCGGCGGCGAAGCCGCCGCCGACCGCGAGGTACGCGCGCGCGCCGCGGCGCGTGGCGCCGAGCGCGACGACCTCGCCGGCGGCGATCGCGACCGGCCGCCAGGCCGGCAGCAGGCGAGCGCCGACGCGCGCGTCGAGCGCGGCGCCGGTCAGCGCGACGACCGCGTCGGCCTCGAAGCGCAGCCGCGGCCCCGCGAGCGTCAGCTCGAGCGCCGCGGCGTCGGCGTCGTTGCCGGCGAGCGCATTGGCGAGCCGGAACGAAACCTCGTCCATCGGCCCGGCGCAGCCGACGCCGAGCGCGGCGTAGCCGTTGCGGCCGCGGTCCTGCAGCGTCGTCAGCAGGCCCGGCGCGAGCACGCGGACGCTCATCGCGCCGGCGCGTGCGCGGCGAGCTCGTCGGCGCCGACCGCACGGAAGCGCACGCGATCGCCCGGCGCGAGCAGCGCGGGCGGATCGCGCGCGAGGTCGAACAGCGTGAGCGACGTGCGTCCGATCAGATGCCAGCCACCGGGCAGCTCGGCCGGATAGATGCCGGTCTGCGCGCCGCCGATCGCGACCGAGCCGCGCGGCACGCGCGTGCGCGGCGTCGCGCGGCGCGGCGCGTGCAGCGCCGGATCGAGGCCGAGCAGGTACGGGAACCCCGGCGCGAAGCCGAGCATCGCGACGCGGTAGTCGCCGCCGGCGTGGCGCGCGACGAGCTCGTCCGGCGCGAGCCCGCAGTGGCGCGCGAGCGCGTCGAGGTCCGGGCCGTCGGCGCCGCCGTAGCGGACCGGAATCTCGACGCTCGCGGCGTCGCCGGCCAGCGGCGGCGGCGCCGCGAACAGCGCGCCGAGCGCGTCGGCGAGGTGTCGCCACGGCAGCACGCCGCGGCGGCCGGACCAGAACAGCGCGTCGTAATGCAGCGCGAGCGTCGCGTAGGCCGGCACGAGGTCGACGAGGCCGGGCAGCTCCGAGCGGCGCAGCAGCTCGGCCGCGGCGTGCACGCGCGCGTTCAGCGCGGCGTCGACGCCGTCGCCGAAGCGCAGCAGCAGGCAGGTCTCGCCGAGCGGCTCGATCGCGAACGCGTTCGCGCCGCCGGCGGCCATCAGGCCAGCAGCGACGGCAACGCGGTGCGCAGCTCGGCGATGCGCGTCTCGCGCGCGGCCGCGTCGTAGGCGACGCGCTCGCCGACGCCCCAGACCGGGCGCGGCCACGCGGCGTCGCTCGCGTAGCGCGCGATCAGGTGCACGTGCAGCTGCGGCACCGCGTTGCCGAGCGCGGCGACGTTGAGCTTGTCCGGCTTCAGCAAGGTTTCGAGCGTGCGGCCGACCTCGCAGAGCTCGCCGAGCAGGTTCGCGCGGTCGGCCGCGTCGAGGTCGATCAGCTCGCGCGCGCCGGCGATGCGCGGCACGAGCACGAACCACGGAAAGCGCGCGTCGTCCATCAGCAGCAGGCGCGACAGCGGCAGGTCGCCGACCGCGTGCGTGTCGGCGGCGAGGCGCGGATCGAGCGGGAACGTCATGCGCCGCCGCCGAGGTGGCGCGCGAAGAAGTCGAGCGTGCGCGACAGCGCGAGCTGCGCGCTGGCCTCGTCGTAGGCGTGCGGGTCGACGTCGCGGTTGAACGCGTGGCCGGCCGGGTAGGTGTAGATCTCGGCGTCGGGCCAGGCCGCGCGCTGCTTCGCGACCGCCTCCGGCGGGATCGAGGAGTCCTTCTCGCCGAAATGCAGCTGCAGCGGCGCGCGCGGCGTCTCGTCGAGGAACGCGACGTTGCGCGCGCCGTAGTAGCCGACCGCCGGCAGGCCGAGGCGGAGCGCGGCGAGCAGCGCGACGGTGCCGCCCCAGCAGTAGCCGACGACGCCGATGCGCCCGGCCGACGCGATCGCCTCGGCCGCGGCGCCGACGTCCTCGATCGCGACGTCGAAACCAATCGCGCCGACGATCTCGCGGCCGCGCTTGAAGCCGGCCTCGTCGTAGCCGAGCTCGACGCCGCTCTCGACGTGATCGAAGAACGCGGGAGCGATCGCGGTGTAGCCCTGCGCGGCGAAGCGGTCGGCGACGCTGCGGATGTGCGCGTTGACGCCGAAGATCTCCTGCACGACGACGATGCCGCCCTTCGTCGTGCCCTCGGCCGGCGCGAGATAGGCGCCGATGCGCTGCGCGCGCGCGGTGTTCAAGCTGATCGATCGACCCATGCGAACTCCCCGACGGACTGGAGCCTCGCAGCGTAGGCGACGCGCGCGTTCTGTCAAGGCGGCGCGCGTGCGGATAAACTCCGCGTTTCGCTGCCGTTCCGTGACGCATGTCCCGCCGCTCGCCCAAAGTCGGCTTCGTCAGCCTCGGCTGCCCGAAGGCGCTCGTCGATTCCGAACGCATCCTGACCCAGCTCCGCGCCGAGGGCTACGCCGTCGTGCCGAGCTACGACGCGGCCGACGTCGTCGTCGTCAACACCTGCGGCTTCATCGACGCGGCGGTCGCCGAGTCGCTCGACGCGATCGGCGAGGCGCTCGAGGAGAACGGCAAGGTCATCGTGACCGGCTGTCTCGGCAAGCGCGCCGAGCTGATCCGCGAGGCGCATCCGGACGTGCTGTCGATCAGCGGCCCGCAGGACTACGCGAGCGTGATGAACGCGGTGCACGCGGCGTTGCCGCCGAAGCGCGACCCGTTCGTCGACCTCGTGCCGACGTCGCGCCGCGGCGGCGCCGGGCGCCTCGACGCCGGCGTCGGCGTCAAGCTGACGCCGAAGCACTACGCGTACCTGAAGATCTCCGAAGGCTGCAACCACCGCTGCACGTTCTGCATCATCCCGTCGCTGCGCGGCGACCTCGTCTCGCGCCCGGTCGACGAGGTGCTCGTCGAGGCCGAGAAGCTCGCGCGCGCCGGCGTCAAGGAGCTGCTCGTCGTCTCGCAGGACACGAGCGCGTACGGCGTCGATCTCAAGTACGCCGCGCGCACGTGGCGCGGCCGCGCGTTCGCGACGCGCATGACCGCGCTCTGCGCCGGCCTCGCCGAGCTCGGCGTCTGGGTGCGCCTGCACTACGTCTATCCGTATCCGCACGTCGACGACGTGATCCCGATGATGGCCGACGGCAAGGTGCTGCCGTACCTCGACGTGCCGTTCCAGCACGCGAGCCCGCGCATCCTGCGTCTGATGAAGCGGCCCGGCGCGGTCGAGCGCACGCTCGAGCGCGTGCGCGCGTGGCGCGCGGCCTGCCCGGAGCTGACCGTGCGCAGCACGTTCATCGTCGGCTTCCCCGGCGAGAGCGAGGCCGAGTTCGAGCAGCTGCTCGCATTCCTGCGCGAGGCCGAGCTCGACCGCGTCGGCGCGTTCGCGTACTCGCCGGTCGACGGTGCGAAGGCGAACGCGCTGCCCGGCGCGGTGCCGGAGGACGTCAAGCAGGAGCGCCTCGAGCGCTTCATGGAGGTGCAGGCGGAGATCTCCGCCGCGCGTCTCGCGCGCAGGATCGGCACGCGCCAGACCGTGCTCGTCGACGAGATCGGCGAGTACGGCGCGGTCGCGCGTTCGAAGGCCGACGCGCCGGAGATCGACGGCGTCGTGCACGTCGAGGACGGCCACGCGCTGCGCCCCGGCCAGTTCGCCGAAGTCGAGATCGTTCACGCGGACGAGCACGACCTCGTCGCGCGCCTGGCCGCCTGAACGGCCGCCGCCGGCGCCGCTGCAGGAGCCGCCTGTAGGAGCCGGCTGTAGGAGCCGGCGCGGCTTCAGCCGCGATGCGCGACCCGTCTTTCGTTTTTCTCGTCACGACCCCGCGCCGCACCCCCGCTTCGCCGCCGAAGCGGCCTGCCACCGCGCGTTCCGAACGACCGGAGCGCGCCACCGCGCGGCCCGCCGGGAACTTTCCGCGAAGTTTGCGGTATCTTGCGCGGCGCTTCGGTGCCGGCCGTGCGCCGGCAGACGCCTGCGTGGTTTCGATGCTCGGCCTTGCTGCGCCCGTTCGCCGTACCGGCGGGCCCGGCGGGCGGCTTTTCGCGACGATCGCAAAAAGGATGACCCTCGAATGATAGAGACACGGCAACTCACGAAGCGCTACGGCACGTTCACGGCCGTGGACGCGATCTCGTTCAAGGTCGAGCCGGGCCAGGTGCTCGGCTTCCTCGGTCCGAACGGGGCCGGCAAGTCGACGACGATGAAGATGGTCGCGGGCTTCCTCGCGCCGACCTCCGGCAGCGCGACGGTGGCCGGCTTCGACGTCGAGAAGCAGCCGCTCGAGGCCAAGCGCGCGCTCGGCTACCTGCCCGAGGGCGCGCCGAGCTACGGCGAGATGACCGTGCGCGAGTTCCTCGACTTCATCGCCGACGTGCGCTCGCTGAGCGGCGACCTGCGCGACCGCCGCATCGACGACGCGATCGAGCGGCTGCACCTCGAACGCGTGCTCGAGCAGCCGATCGACACGTTGTCGAAGGGCTTCAAGCGCCGCGTCGGGCTCGCCGGCGCGATCCTGCACGATCCGAAGGTGCTGATCCTCGACGAGCCGACCGACGGCCTCGATCCGAATCAGAAGCAGGAAGTCCGCACGCTGATCAACTCGATGGCGCACGACAAGACGATCGTGATCTCGACGCACCTGCTCGAGGAGGTGCACGCGGTCTGCACGCGCGCGATCATCATCGCCGGCGGCCGCCTGCTCGCCGACGCGACGCCGAGCGAGCTCGAGGCGCGCTCGCGCTACCACCAGGCGGTCTCGCTGACCGCGGCGAACCTGCAGCAGGCGAAGGAGGCGCTGGCGCGCGTGCCGGACGTCGCCTCGATCGAGGTCGATCCGCAGGACAACCGCATCACCGCGTTCCCGAAGCCGGGGCGCTCGATCTTCGTCGCGGTCGGCGACGCGCTGAAGGCGCAGGGCGTCGTCGTGCGCGAGCTCGCGCTCGAAGGCGGCCGCCTCGACGAGGTGTTCCGCACGATCACGCAGGGCGCGGCCGGCCGGGAGGCGCGCACATGAGCGGCACGACGACGATCTTCAAGCGCGAGCTGCGCAGCTACTTCGCGACGCCGGTCGCGTACGTGTTCATCGTGATCTTCCTGCTGCTGTCGGGCGCGTTCACGTTCTACCTCGGCAACTTCTACGAGCGCGGCCAGGCCGACCTGCAGCCGTTCTTCAACTTCCATCCGTGGCTGTACCTGTTCCTCGTGCCGGCGGTGTCGATGCGGCTGTGGGCCGAGGAGCGCAAGACCGGCACGATCGAGCTCTTGCTGACGCTGCCGGTGACGATGTGGCAGGCGGTGCTCGGCAAGTTCCTCGCCGCCTGGGCGTTCATCGCGATCGCGCTCGTGCTGACGTTCCCGATCTGGCTGACCGTGAATTACCTCGGCAGCCCGGACAACGGCGTGATCTTCGCGAGCTACGTCGGCTCGCTGCTGATGGCCGGCGCGTTCCTCGCGATCGGCGAGTGCCTGTCCGCGTCGACGCGCAACCAGGTCATCGCGTTCATCCTGACCGTCGTGATCTGCTTCGTGCTGCTGCTGGCCGGCTATCCGCTCGTGCTCGACTTCTTCGGCGCGATCGCGCCGCAAGGCGTCGTCGATGCGGTGTCGGGCTTGAGCTTCCTGACCCACTTCGCGTCGACGGCGAAAGGCGTCCTCGACCTGCGCGACCTGATCTATTTCGTGCTGATGATCGGCGTCTGGCTGTACGCGACCGCGGTCGTCATCGACCTGAAGAAAGCGGCCTGAGGAGGGACTCGAAGATGGCACTCAATCGCAAGGCCCTTTCCGGCACCGCGCTGATCGTGCTGGCCGTGCTGTTCGTCGCGGTCATGCTGCTCGTCAACGTGCTGTTCCGCGGCGCGCGCGTCGACCTGACGCAGAATCATCTCTACACGCTGTCCGACGGCACGAAGAACGTCATCGCGTCGATCGACGAGCCGATCAACCTGTACCTGTTCTACTCGGACAAGGAGACGCAGGACCTGCCGCAGCTGCGCACGTACTTCATCCGCGTGCGCGAGATGCTGCAGGAGATGGCGGCGCGCTCCGGCGGCAAGATCAAGCTCGAGGTCGTCGACCCGCTGCCGTTCTCCGAGGACGAGGATCGCGCGACCGGCTTCGGCCTGCAGTCGGTGCCGGTCAGCGCGGCCGGCGACAAGGTGTTCTTCGGCCTCGCCGGCACGAACTCGACGAACGGGCAGGCGTCGATCCCGTTCCTGCAGCCGGACAAGGAAGCGTTCCTCGAGTACGACGTCGCGAAGCTGATCCACGAGCTCAGCGTGCCGAAGAAGCCGGTCGTCGGCCTGCTTTCGAGCTTGCCGATCGCGGCCGGCTTCGATCCGGAGACGCGCCAGATGCGCCAGCCGTGGGCGGTCGACCAGCAGTGGGCGCAGCTGTTCGAGATGCGCCCGATCGCCGCGGCGAACCTGAAGGCGATCGACAAGGACGTCGACGTGCTCGTCCTCGTGCAGCCGAAGCAGCTCGACGACGACGCCCAGTTCGCGATCGACCAGTTCGTGCTGCGCGGCGGCCACCTGCTCGTGTTCGTCGATCCGAACGCGGAGATGGACGACTCCGGCGCCGATCCGAACAATCCGATGGCGGCGATGATGGCCGACAAGTCGTCGGACCTGCCGAAGCTGTTCAAGGCCTGGGGCGTCGAGTACGACCCGAAGAAGGTCGTGCTCGACCGTGCGCGCGCGCTGCCGATCACGATCGCCGAAGGACAGGCGCCGGTGCGCCATCCGGGCATCCTCGGCCTGACCGAGGCGGATCTGAACCGCGAGGAGGTCGTCACCGCGAACCTCGACAGCATCAACGTGTCGTCGGCCGGCTTCTTCGAGTTGTCGAAGGACGCGAAGGACGAGAAGCTGATCCCGCTGATGCAGACGAGCTCCGACGCGACCACCGTCGCCAGCGACCGCCTGCGCATGCTCGCCGACCCGAGCACGCTGCTCTCCGGCTATCAGGCCTCCGGCTCGCCGTTCGTGATCGCCGCGCGCCTGACCGGCAAGTTCAAGACCGCGTTCCCGGAGCGCACCGACGCCGGCGCGCTGAAGGAGGCCAAGGACGCGAACGGCCAGATCGTGCTCGTCGCCGACACCGACCTGCTGAGCGACCGGATGTGGGTGCAGATCCGGCCGTTCTTCGGCCAGCAGATCATGAACGCGTTCGCGAACAACGGCGACTTCGCCGTCAATGCGCTCGACAACATGGCCGGCTCCGGCGACCTGATCTCGATCCGCGGCCGCGCGACCTCGCAGCGTCCGTTCACGACGGTCGAGGCGCTCAAGCGCAACGCCGACGAGCGCTTCCGCGCGAAGGAGCAGGAGCTGCAGACGGAGCTGTCCGAGACCGAGCGCAAGCTGACCGAGCTGCAGAGCGCGAAGAGCCAGGACCAGGCGCAGATCCTGTCGCCGGAGCAGAAGGCCGAGCTCGACAACTTCGTCAAGCGCAAGCTCGAGATCCGCAAGGAGCTGCGCCAGGTGCGGCGCCAGCTCGACGCCGAGATCGAGGCGCTCGGCACGCGCCTGAAGATCGTCAACATCGTGCTGATGCCGCTGCTGGTCACGCTCGCCGCGCTCGCGTTCGCGTGGTGGCGCAGCCAGCGCCGGCGCAGCGTGCAGCAGGGAGCCCGCGCATGAACCAGAAGACGCTCATCGGTCTCGCCGTCGCCGCGCTGATCGCGATCGTCGCGGCGGTCGTGCTGACCCAGCGCAGCCAGCCGCGCAGCGAAGGCGGCGAGCCGGCCGCGGCGTATCTCGCGCCGGAGCTGCGCGACCACGTCAACGACGTCGACAAGGTCGTCGTGACCGGCGCCGAGAACACGACGATCGCGACGCTCGTGCGCGGCCAGAACGGCTGGACGCTGGCGGAGAAGGGCGGCTACGCGGTCGATACCGGCAAGCTGCGCGGGTTCCTGCTCAAGCTCGCCGACGCGAGGCTCGTCGAGCAGAAGACCGCGAACAAGGACAAGTACGCGGCGCTCGGCGTCGAGGACGTCGCGGCGAAGGACGCGAAGGGCGTCGAGGTCGAGCTCGGCGGCCTCGCGAAGCCGGTCAAGCTGATCGTCGGCAATGCGAGCACGCGCGGCGGCGGCACGTTCGTGCGCCGCGCCGGCGATGCGACCAGCTGGCTCGCGTCGGACCTGCCGAGCGTCGACAAGGCCGCGGCGGACTGGCTGAAGAAGGACTTGACCGACATCCCGGCCAAGCGCATCGCGTCGGTCGCGATCACGCGGCCGGACGGCAGGAACGCGCGCGTCTACAAGGACGCCGAGGGCGACGCGAACTTCAAGCTCGCCGACGTGCCGAAAGGCCGCGAGGCGGGCTCGGCGTTCGCGTTGAACGGCCTCGCGGCGGCGCTGTCCGGCTTGCGCTTCGACGACGTCGTGCCGGCGAAGGACGCCGCGCCGGACGACACGGCGCTGAAGCTCCGCTACGCCACGTTCGACGGCCTCGTCGTCGACGCGACGGCCTGGGAGAAGGACGGCAAGGACTACGTGCAGTTCAAGGCCTCGCTCGACGCCGCGCAGGCCGACAAGGGCATCGCCGCCGCGCAGGCGAAAGCGAAGGCGGACTTCGACACCGCGACCGCCGCGGCCGAATCCGCGAAGGCTTCGAAGGACGGCAAGGCCGGCGACGCCGCCGACGCGCCGATCAAGCCGCTCGCGGTCAGCGATCCGGCCAAGGACCGCGAGAACCGTTTCGCCGCGCTGAACCAGGAGGTCGCCGACCTCGCCGCGCGCTTCGACGGCTGGACCTACGTGCTGCCGGCGTACAAGTACGCGAGCATGAACAAGTCGCAGGACGATCTGCTGAAGCCGCTCGAGGACAAGAAGCCGGACGCGGCGAAGTCCGCGGCGAAGAAGCCGGCGAAGCCCGGCAAGTAGCGCCGTCACGTGAGCCGCGCGCGGCCGCCGCGCGGCTCGCGGCGCCGCGGCGGCGGACGCGAGACGTACCGACGGAGGATCGGCGATGACGACCCCGCGCTTCGCGCTGCTCGCCGGCTGCATCGCCGGCGCATTCGGCGTCGTGCTCGGTGCGTTCGGCGCGCACGCGCTGCGTGGCGTGCTCGACGGCGACGCGCTCGGCGTCTGGCGCACCGCGGTCGACTACGAGTTCTGGCACGCGCTCGCGCTGCTCGCGGTCGCCGCCGCGGCGCGGGCGCGGCCGACGCGTGCGCTCACGATCGCCGCGGTCGCGTTCGCGCTCGGCACCGTGCTGTTCTGCGCGAGCCTGTACGCGCTCGCGCTCGGCGCGCCGCGCGCGTTCGGCCTGGTCACGCCGTTCGGCGGCGTCGCGCTGCTCGCCGGCTGGCTCGCGTTCGCCGTCCATGCCGCGCGCGCGGCCAAACCGCAATGACCGTTGTGATGCCGGGCGCGCGACGCGTCGCGCGAGCGAGCGACGCGAACGCGCATCGGCGACGACGAGGCGCGGCGACGCCGCCGCGTCCGCGGCCGACCGCGCAGCTCGATTTCGCGCCGCCGGCACGGATCGCGCGATCTATTGCGGCGCAGCGGATTTGCCGGTATGGTCGCCGCTTCGCTTCAGTACGTGCGTCGTCGCCCGAGGCCTTGCCGGTGAACCGAGTCGTCGTCCAGCCGCAGATCGTGACCAGCGCCCGCATGGCTGCCGGCATGACCTCGCGCGCGCGTCGACCGGGACCCTGCACGCCCGCCGGGTAGGCCGTCGCACGTTCTTAACACGATTCGACGAAAACCCGGCCTTCGCGCCGGGTTTTTTTGTGGCGTTCGCCCGCCACGAGCACGGCTCCGGCGGGCGTGCGGCGCGGCGATCCGCGCGAGCGACGCAGCGGCGATCCGATCCAACCGACGAAAGAGGCAATCGATGACGCTCCGGCATTTCCTGAGCACGCAGGACTGGTCCCGTCCCGAGCTCGACGCGCTGCTCGACCGCGCCGCGGCGTTCAAGCGCTCGAAGTTCGGCCGCGAGCTCGAGGGCCGCTCGATCGCGCTGATGTTCTTCAATCCGTCGATGCGCACGCGCACGAGCTTCGAGCTCGGCGCGTTCCAGCTCGGCGGCCACGCGGTCGTGCTCGCGCCGGGCAAGGACGCCTGGCCGATCGAGTTCGACGCCGGCACGGTCATGGACGGCGAGGCCGAGGAGCACGTCGCCGAAGTCGCGCGCGTGCTGTCGCGCTACGTCGACCTGATCGGCGTGCGCGCGTTCCCGAAGTTCCAGGACTGGAGCGTCGACCGCGAGGACCGCGTGATCCGTGCGTTCGCGGCGCACGCGACGGTGCCGGTCGTCAACATGGAGACGATCACGCATCCGATGCAGGAGCTCGCGCACGTGCTCGCGCTGCGCGAACGCTTCGGCGCGGACCTGCGCGGCAAGAAGTACGTGCTGACCTGGACCTACCATCCGCGGCCGCTGAACACCGCGGTCGCGAACTCCGCACTGCAGATCGCGACGCGCTACGGCATGGACGTGACGCTGCTGTGCCCGACGCCGGAGTACGTGCTCGACGAGCGCTACATGGACATCGCGCGGCGCAACGTCGCCGAGAACGGCGGCTCGCTGACGGTCAGCCACGATCCCGAGAGCGCGTACCGCGGCGCGCACGTCGTCTATGCGAAGAGCTGGGGCGCGCTGCCGTACTTCGGCCGCTGGGCCGACGAGAAGCCGATCCGCGACCGCCACAAGCACTTCATCGTCGACGAGGCGAAGATGGCGCTGACCGACCACGGCGTGTTCAGCCACTGCCTGCCGCTGCGGCGCAACGTCAAGGCCACCGACGCGGTCATGGACTCGCCGGCCTGCTTCGCGATCGACGAGGCCGAGAACCGGCTGCACGTGCAGAAGGCCGTGATGTCCGCGCTGGCCGCGCAGTCCGCCGCGGCACGCTGAGGCGCGCGACGCGGCTCGAAACGAACGCTACCGACCCGACCGGAAACCTCCCATGTCCGACGCTTCACCGATCGCCGATTCCGGCTCCGCGGCTGCCGGCTCCAAAGACATCGTGCTCGCGTTCAGCGGCGGCCTCGACACGAGCTTCTGCGTGCCGTACCTCAAGGAGCGCGGCTACGCGGTGCACACGGTGTTCGCCGACACCGGCGGCGTCTCGGCCGACGAGCGCGCCTACATCGAGCAGCGCGCGCACGAGCTCGGCGTCGCCTCGCATCGCACCGTCGACGCGAGCCAGGCGATCTGGGACGGCTTCGTCAAGCCGCTGATCCAGGCCGGCGAGTTCTACCAGGGCCAATATCCGCTGCTCGTCTCCGACCGCTACGTCATCGTCGAGGAATCGCTGAAGCGCTGCGACGAGCTCGGCACGAAGCATTTCGCGCACGGCTGCACCGGCATGGGCAACGACCAGGTGCGCTTCGACCTCGCGGTCAAGGCGCTCGGCGACTACGCGATCGTCGCGCCGATCCGCGAGATCCAGAAGGAGCACACGCAGACGCGCGCGTACGAGCAGCAGTACCTCGAGCAGCGCGGCTTCGGCGTGCGCGCGAAGACGCAGCGCTACACGATCAACGAGAACGTGCTCGGCGTGACGATCTCCGGCGGCGAGATCGACCGCTGGGAGATTCCCGGCGACGGCGCGGTCGGCTGGTGCGCGCCGCGCGCGGAGTGGCCGGCCGAGCCGCTGCGCGTCGCGATCGCGTTCGAGCGCGGCGAAGCGGTCGCGATCGACGGCGAGCGCGTGACCGGCGGCGACATCCTGAAGCGCCTGAACCCGCTGTTCGCGCGTTACGGCGTCGGCCGCGGCCTCTACACCGGCGACACGACGATCGGGCTCAAGGGCCGCATCGTGTTCGAGGCGCCGGGCCTCGCCGCGCTGCACGCGGCGCACCGCGCGCTCGAGGAAGCCGTGCTGACCAAGCAGCAGAACCGCTTCAAGCCCGAGGTCGGCCGCAAGTGGACCGAGCTCGTCTACGAAGGCTTCTACCACGATCCGCTGAAGTACGACCTCGAGGCGTTCCTCGCCTCGACGCAGCGCTGCGTCAGCGGCACGGTCACGCTCGAGACGCGCGGCGGCGGCGTCCACGCCGTCGAGGTGCGCTCGCCGCACCTGCTGCAGACCGCGAAGGCGACCTACGCGCAGTCGGCCGATTGGGGCGTCGCCGAGGCCGAGGGCTTCATCCGCCTGTACGGCATGAGCTCGACGTTGTGGGCCGAGGTCAACCGCGGCGCGGGCGAGGGCTGAGCGCGGCCATGGACGTGCTCGAGATCGACACCGATGCGGCGCGGCTCGACGTCGACTGGATCGCGCGCTTCCTCGCCGAGGAAGCGTACTGGAGCCGCGGCATCCGGCCGGACGTCGTGCGGCGCGCGATCGCCGGCTCGCTGTGCTTCGGCGGCTACCTCGGCGCGCGGCAGGTCGCGTTCGCGCGCGTCGTGACCGACGGCGCGACGGTCGCGTACCTCGCCGACGTGTTCGTGCACGCGGAATGCCGCGGCCGCGGCTACGGCGGCCGGCTGATCGAAGCGGTCCGCGCGCACGCCGAGGTCCGCGCGGTGCGCCGCGTGCTGCTCGCGACCGCCGACGCGCACGCGTTCTACGCGCGGTTCGGCTTCGCCGCGCCGGCGCGGCTGGAGCGCTTCATGGAGATCCTCGACGTCGACGCCTACGTCCGCGCCGACGGCGCTCCGCAGCGGGCGGTCGCATGAGACCGGGCCAGGACGACACGTTGCTGTCGGCGACGCTGCGCCATCTGCAGGCGCTCGTCGCGTTCGACACGCGCAACCCGCCGCGCGCGATCGACGACGGCGGCATCTTCGCGTACCTGCGCGGAGAGCTCGCCGGCTTCGACTGCACGACGACCGACCACGGCGCCGGCGCGGTCAGCCTGCTCGCGGTGCGCGGCCGGCCGCGCCTGCTGTTCAACGTGCACCTTGACACCGTGCCGGACTCGCCGCACTGGAGCGCGAGCCCGTTCACGCTGCGCGTCGACGGCGAGCGCGCGGTCGGCCTCGGCGCCTGCGACATCAAGGGCGCCGCGGCCGCGCTGGTCGCCGCGGCGCAGGCGAGCGACGGCGCCTGCGCGGTGCTGTTCACGAGCGACGAGGAAGCCAACGACGCGCGCTGCATCGACGCGTTTCTCGCCGCGCATCCGGCCACCGCGGCGGACGCGTTCGACGCCGTGCTCGTCGCCGAGCCGACGCGCGCCGAGGCCGTGCTCGCGCATCGCGGCATCAGCTCGGTGCTGATGCGCTTCGCCGGCCGCGCCGGTCACGCGTCCGGCGAGCAGCGCGCGGCCGACAGCGCGCTGCACCAGGCGGTGCGCTGGGGCGCGCGCGCGCTCGACCACGTCGACTCGCTCGCGCACGCACGCTTCGGCGGCCTGACCGGGCTCCGCTTCAACATCGGCCGCATCGACGGCGGCATCAAGGCGAACGTCATCGCGCCGGGCGCGGAGCTGCGCTTCGGCTTCCGGCCGCTGCCGTCGATGGACACGGACCGGCTGCTGGCGACGTGGCGCGACCTCGCCGAGCCCGCGCCGGCCGAGTTCGTCGAGACGTTCCGCGGGCCGCCGCTGCCGGCCGGCGACGTCGCCGATGCCGAGGCACGCCGGCTCGCCGCGCGCGACACGGCCGACGCGCTCGGCCTGCCGATCGGCAACGCGGTCGATTTCTGGACCGAGGCCGCGTTGTTCTCGCAGGCCGGCTACACCGCGATCGTGTTCGGGCCGGGCGACATCGCGCAGGCGCACACCGCCGACGAATGGGTCGCGCTCGACGAGCTCGCGCGCTACGCCGACGCCGTCCATCGCATCGTCGGCACGTGCGGCCGAGCGTCTGCGCCGCCCGCTCCGCGCGGCGAGGGGCGAGTGCAGCAATGAACATCGAAACGCATCTCCAGATCCGCCAGACGATCGTGCGCCTGCTCTCGAGCATGGCCAGCGCACGCGAGATCGAACAGTACTTGAAGCGTTTCGCGCAGCTCGACGCGAAGCGCTTCGCCGTCGTCAAGGTCGGCGGCGCGGTGCTGCGCGACGACCTCGACGCGCTGACCTCGTCGCTCGCGTTCCTGCAGCAGGTCGGGCTGACGCCGATCGTCGTGCACGGCGCCGGTCCGCAGCTCGACGAGGAGCTCGGCGCGGCCGGCATCGTCAAGCGCACGATCGACGGCCTGCGCGTGACCACGCCGGAGACGCTCGCCGTCGTGCGCCGCGTGTTCCAGGCGCAGAACCTGAACCTCGTCGAGGCGCTGCAGCAAGTCGACGCGCGCGCGACCTCGATCCTATCCGGCGTGTTCGAAGCCGACTACGTCGACCGCGACGCGCTCGGCCTCGTCGGCCGCGTCACGCGCGTGAACCTCGCGCCGATCGAGGCGTCGTTGCGCGCCGGCTCGATCCCGGTCATCGCCTCGCTCGGCGAGACCGCGTCCGGGCAGATCCTGAACGTCAACGCGGACTTCGCCGCGAACGAGCTCGTGCGCGTGCTGAAGCCGTACAAGATCATCTTCCTGACCGGCACCGGCGGCCTGCTCGACGCGAACGGCAAGGTCATCGACTCGATCAACCTCAGCACCGAGTACGAGCACCTGATCGCGCAGCCGTGGATCAACGGCGGCATGCGCGTGAAGATCGAGCAGATCAAGGACCTGCTCGACAAGCTGCCGCTGACCTCGTCGGTGTCGATCACGAAGCCGGACGAGCTCGCCAAGGAGCTGTTCACGCACAAGGGCTCCGGCACGCTGGTCCGCCGCGGCGAGCGCGTCGGCGTGCACACCGACTGGTCCGCGCTCGATCTCGGCCGTCTGCGCGCGCTGATCGAGGCCGGCTTCCGGCGCACGCTGGTGCCGGACTACTTCGAGCGCACGCGGCTCTACAAAGCCTACGTCAGCGAGAACTACCGCGCCGCGCTGATCCTGACGCGAGAGGAGGGCTTCGCCTACCTCGACAAGTTCGCCG
Organism: Dokdonella sp.; assembly: GCA_036398645.1. GTDB lineage: Bacteria > Pseudomonadota > Gammaproteobacteria > Xanthomonadales > Rhodanobacteraceae > Dokdonella_A. The sequence goes on from DASWOS010000103.1 coordinate 15,919, forward strand.
TCGCCGACGACGCGCAGGGCGAGGGCCTCGGCCGCGCGGCCTGGCAGGTCATGCGCGCGGAGAACCCGCAGCTGTTCTGGCGTTCGCGGCACAACAACGTCATCAACCAGTTCTACTACGCCGAGTCCGACGGCTGCTACAAGGAACCGAAGTGGAAGGTCTACTGGTACGGAATTCGCGATTTCGCCGCCATCGAGCGCTGCGTCGCGCACTGCCGCGTGCGGCCACCGACGCTGTCGGATTGACGATGCAGACGAGCCCCGGCAAGGAATCGTCCATCGTGCGTTCTCCGTTCGGCATCCACGCCATGCTCTCGACGGGCGTACGCGTCGCGCCGGTGCGCAGCGCATGAGCGCGCCCGTCTCGACGCTCGGCATCGTCGGCGCGCGCGGCTACGCCGGCGCCGAGCTGATCCGGCTCGTCGCGCGGCATCCGCGGCTCGAGCTCGCGTTCGTTTCCTCGCGCGAGCTGCACGGGCAGCCGGTGCGCGACCACGTCGACGAATACGCCGGCGAGCTCCGCTACGAGAACCTCACGCACGAGGAGATCGCGGCGAGGCGCGCCGACGCGATCGTGCTCGCGCTGCCGAACGGCCACGCCGGCGCGGTCGTCGCCGCGGTCGACGCGGCCGGGCTCGATCCGGTCGTCGTCGATCTGTCGGCCGACTACCGCTTCGACGCGCGCTGGCATTACGGCCTGCCGGAGCTGACGCGCGCGCGCTACGCGGGGCAGCGCCGCATCAGCAATCCGGGCTGCTACGCGACCGCGATGCAGCTCGCGATCGCGCCGCTCGCCGACGCGCTGGCCGGACCGCCGGTGTGCTTCGGCGTGTCCGGCTACTCCGGCGCCGGCACGACGCCGTCGGACCGCAACGACGCGGCGAAGCTGCGCGACAATCTGATGCCTTACTCGCTGGTCGATCACGTGCACGAGCGCGAGGCGTCGCGCCATCTCGGCGTGCCGGTCGAGTTCATGCCGCACGTCGCGGCGCATTTCCGCGGCATCACGATGACGGTGAACCTGTGGCTGCGCGACGCGACGACGGCCGAGGCGATCGCGGCGCGCTATCGCGCGTTCTACGCCGGCGAGCCGCTGGTCCGCATCGTCGACGACGCCCCGTGGGTCAGCGCGATCGCCGGCAAGCACCACGTCGAGATCGGCGGCTTCGCGCTCGCGCCGGGCGGCCGCCGCATCGTCGTCGTCGCGACGCTCGACAACCTGCTGAAGGGCGCCGCGACGCAGGCGATGCAGAACCTGAACCTCGCGCTCGGCTTCGACGAATTCGCGTCGATCCCGCTCGACTGACCCGACCGACCCATCGACGCCGAGCGACCGCCATGCGCCTGTCCCGCTATTTCCTGCCGACGCTGAAGCAGAATCCCGCCGAGGCGCAGATCGTCTCGCACCGGCTGATGCTGCGCGCCGGCCTGATCCGCCAGGAGGCCGCGGGCATCTACGCGTGGCTGCCGCTCGGCCTGCGCGTGCTGAAGAAGATCGAACGCGTCGTGCGCGCCGAGCTCGACCGCGCCGGCGCGCTCGAGATCCTGATGCCGACGCTGCAGCTCGCCGACCTCTGGCGCGAGAGCGGCCGCTACGACGCCTACGGACCGGAGATGCTGCGCCTGCGCGACCGCCACGAGCGCGAGCTGCTGTACGGGCCGACGAACGAGGAGATGGTCACCGAGATCTTCCGCGCCGGCGTGCGCTCGTACCGCGAGCTGCCGCTGAACCTGTACCAGATCCAGTGGAAGTTCCGCGACGAGCAGCGGCCGCGCTTCGGCGTCATGCGCGGTCGCGAGTTCCTGATGAAGGTCGGCTACTCGTTCGATCTCGACGAGGACGGCGCGCGACGCTCGTATCGGCGCATGTTCGTCGCGTACCTGCGCGCGTTCGCCGCGCTCGGCCTGAAGGCGATCCCGATGCGCGCGGAGACCGGTCCGATCGGCGGCGACCTCTCGCACGAGTTCCTCGTGCTCGCCGCGACCGGCGAGTCCGAGGTCTATTGCGACGCGGCCGTGCTCGACCTGCCGGTGCCCGGCGCCGACGTCGACTACGACGGCGACCTCGAGCCGATCGTGCGCGAATGGACGCGGCCGTACGCGGCGACGTCCGACGTGCACGACGCGGCGCGCTACGGGAGCGAGGTGCCCGCCGAGCGGCGCCTGCTCGCGCGCGGCATCGAGGTCGGACAGATCTTCTACTTCGGCACGAAGTACTCGGTGCCGATGCGCGCGGTCGTCGTCGACGCCGGCGGCGTCGAGCGGCCGATCCACGGCGGCTCCTACGGCATCGGCGTGTCGCGTCTGGTCGGCGCGATCGTCGAGGCGAGCCACGACGAGGCCGGCATCGTCTGGCCCGACGCGGTCGCGCCGTTCGACGTCGGCCTCGTGAACCTGAAGCCCGGCGACGCGGCGGCCGACGCGGCCTGCGCGGAGCTGTACGCCGCGCTCGGCGCGGCCGGCGCCGACGTGCTCTACGACGACACTGCCGAGCGCGCCGGCGCGAAGTTCGCGACGATGGATCTGATCGGCCTGCCGTGGCAGATCGTCGTCGGCCCGCGCACGCTCGAGCGCGGCGCGGCCGAGATCAAGCGCCGCGCGACCGGCGCACGCTTCGAGCTGCCGCTGGACGGCCTCGCCGCGCACTTCGCCGAGCGCATGCGCGCCGGTGCGGCGCCGGCCTAGCGCCGCGACCGCGTCCATTCACGATGTCCCTCACGGAGCTGCCGATGACCTACCGCCTGCGACCCGCCGTATTCGTTCTCGCCGCCGCCGCGCTCGCGGCGCACCTGCCGCCGGCGCGCGCCGCCGACGCGCCCGCCGCCGCTCCGGCCGCCGCGCCGCGATCGAGCGCGGCGCCGGAATCCGACCTGCTCGAGACGATGCGCGCACTCGACCGCAAGCTGTTCGACGCGTACAACCGCTGCGATCTCGACGCGTTCGGCTCGCTGTTCGCGCCGGACGTCGAGTTCTACCACGACACCGGCGGCGTCACGCATTCGCGCGAGGAGGTCGTCGCGAACACGCGCAAGTACATCTGCGGCAAGGTGCGGCGCGAGCTCGTGCCGGGTACGCTGGCCGCGTATCCGATCAAGGATTTCGGCGCGATCGTCGAAGGCGAGCACCGCTTCTGCGAGCTCGCCTCCGGCCGCTGCGAGGGCATCGCGAAATTCGTGCTGATCTGGCGCCGCGACGGCGACGCCTGGCGCGTCGTGCGCGTGCTGAGCTACGGTCACCGCGCCGCATGAGCACGCATTCGCGCGCGAAGGAGCCGAGGACGTGAGCGACCTGCTGTGGCAGAAGGACGGCACGCGCACCGACGAGCGCATCATGCAGTTCCTCGCCGGCGACGACGTCGTGCTCGACCGCGAGTTCTTCCTCTACGACGTCGCCGCGAGCAAGGCGCACGTCGAGGCGCTCGCGAACATCGGCCTCGTCGACGTGGACGAGTCGGCCGCGCTCCGGCGCGAGCTCGACGCGCTCGCGGTCGAATTCGCCTCCGGCGACTTCGTGCTCGACGCGCGCTACGAGGACGGCCACTCGGCGATCGAGGCGCGCCTCGCCGAGCGGCTCGGCGACGCCGGGCGCAAGGTGCACGCCGGACGCAGCCGCAACGACCAGATCCTCGTCGCGACGCGGCTCTGGCTGAAGGCCAAGCTCGGCGAGCTCGCCGCGGCCTGCCGCGACGCGGCCGCGGTCTGCCTCGAGCGCGCCGCGCGCGAGGCGCTGCCGCTGCCGGGCTACACGCATCTGCAGCGCGCGGTCGTGTCGTCGACCGCGCTCTGGTCCGCCGGCTTCGCCGAGGCGTTCGTCGACGACGCGCGCCGCGCGCGCGACGCGCGCGCATGGATCGACGCCAATCCGCTCGGCACCGCGGCCGGCTACGGCGTGAACCTGCCGCTCGACCGCGCGCACACGACGCAGGCGCTCGGCTTCGCACGGCTGCAGATCAATCCGGTCTACGCGCAGCTCTCGCGCGGCAAGTTCGAGATCGGCGCGCTCGACGCGCTCGGCGCGGCGCTGCTCGACCTGCGCCGGCTCGCCTGGGATCTGTCGCTGTTCACGACGGCCGAGTTCGACTTCGTGCGCCTGCCGGCCGAGTACACGACCGGCAGCTCGATCATGCCGAACAAGCGCAATCCGGACGTCGTCGAGCTGATGCGCGCGAGCTACGCGAGCGTCGCCGCCGCGCGCAGCGAGATCGAGCACCTGCTGTCGCTGCCGTCGGGCTACCAGCGCGACCTGCAGCTGTCGAAGGGGGCGATCTTCCACGGTTTCCGCCGCGGCCTCGGCGCGCTCGCGCTGCTGCCCGACCTGCTCGCGCGGCTCGAATGGAACGCGCCGCGCATGCGCGCGGCGATCGAGCCCGCGATGTACGCGACCGACGCCGCGATCGAGCAGGCCGCGGCCGGCGTGCCGTTCCGCGACGCGTACCGCCGGGCCGCCGCGGCGGCCGCCGACGCGGGGCAGGGGCGCACGCCGGAGGCGAGCCTCGCCGCGCGCGTGTCGCCGGGCGCGACCGGCGACCTGCGCCTCGACGAGCTGCGCGCGCGCCTGCGCGCGCTGGAGGACTGACGTGCGCCGCGCGTTCGCCGAGCAGGCGTTGCCGCCGTGGCGGCGCGCGGTGCTGAAGGTCGGCAGCAGCCTGCTGAGCGACGCCGGCGGCGCGCTGACGGACCGCAACGCGCGTGCGCTCGCCGCGTTCGTCGACGCGTCGCGCGCGGCCGGACGCGAGCTCGTCGTCGTCTCGTCCGGCGCGGTCGCGGCCGGCCGCGCGCGGCTCGCCGAGCCGTCGCCCGGCGGTGGTCTCGTGCGGCGCCAGGCGCTCGCCGCGCTCGGGCAGACGCGCATGGTCGCGCTCTGGCAGGGCCTGCTCGCCGCGCCGGTCGCGCAGGTGCTGCTCGCGCACGACGACCTGCGCAACCGCCGCCGCTACCTCAACGCGCGCCACACGCTGCTCGAGCTGCTGCGCGTCGGCGCGGTGCCGGTCGTCAACGAGAACGACACGGTCGCGGTCGAGGAGCTGAAGCTCGGCGACAACGACAACCTCGCCGCGATCGTCGCCGCGCTCGTCGACGCCGAGCTGCTGCTGATCGCGAGCGACGTCGACGGGCTCTACGACGCGCCGCCGGCGCAGGAACCGGCCGCGCAGCCGGTCGACGCGGTCGAGGCGGTCACCGCGGCGGTCTACGCGATGGCCGGTACGGCCGGCAGCGCGCTGGGCACCGGCGGCATGCGCACGAAGCTCGACGCCGCGGTCAAGGCCGCCAACGCCGGCATCGCGACCGTGCTGTTCAACGGCGCCGACGCGGCCGCGGTCGCGCTGCTCGGCGCAGGCCGCTTCCGCGGCACGCGCTTCGGCGCGGCCGGTACGCGGCTCGCCGCGCGCAAGTACTGGCTGCGCCACGCGCCGGGCTCCGGCGGCCGCCTGCGCGTCGACGCCGGCGCCGCGGCCGCGCTCGCCGCGGGCAAGTCGCTGCTGCCCGGCGGCGTCGTCGGCGTCGACGGCGAGTTCAAGCGCGGCGACCTCGTCGAGATCGTCGTCGCCGACGCGGACGGCGCGCGCGCGGTCGCGCGCGGGCTGTGCCAGTACGCGGCCGGCGAGGTACGGCGGCTGGCCGGCCGCCACACGCGCGAGATCGAGCCGATCCTCGGCTTCAGCTACGGCGACACGATCGTGCGCCGCGACGACCTCGTCGCGCTCGACGAGGCGCCGGCATGAGCGCGCTGCGCGAGCTCGCGCTGTCCGCGCGCGCCGCCGGCCGCGTGCTCGCGGCGCTGCCGACCGCGGCGAAGCGCGCCGCGCTCGCAGCGATGGCCGCGGCGATCGACGAAGACGCCGCGGCGATCCTCGCCGCGAACGCGGACGACGTCGCCGCCGCGCGCGCGAAGGGGCAGAGCGAGGCGCTGATCGACCGGCTGCGCCTCGACGCCGGCCGTCTCGCCGGCGTCGCCGCCGGCGTGCGCGCGGTCGCCGCGCTGCCGGACCCGGTCGGCGTCGTCACGCGCACGGAGACGCGGCCGAACGGCATCCGCGTCGAGCGCGTGCGCATTCCGCTCGGCCTGATCGCGATGATCTACGAGGCGCGTCCGAACGTGACCGCCGACGCGGCGGCGCTGTGCTTCTACGCCGGCAACAGCGTGCTGCTGCGCGGCGGCTCCGAGGCGTTCGCGAGCAATCGCGCGCTCGCCGCGACGCTGCGCCGCGCGCTGCGCGCGGAGCGCCTGCCCGAGGACGCGATCGCGCTCGTCGAGGATCTGCGCCGCGAGACCGTGCTCGAGCTGCTGCAGCTCAGCGACGTCGTCGACCTCGCGATCCCGCGCGGCGGCGAGGGCCTGATCCGCTTCGTCGCCGAGCACGCGCGCGTGCCGGTCATCAAGCACTACAAGGGCGTGTGCCACCTGTACGTCGACGCGTCGGCCGATCCGGAACTCGCGCTCGGCCTGCTCCTCGACGGCAAGACGACGCGGCCGTCCGCCTGCAACGCGCTGGAGACGCTGCTCGT
>DASWOS010000104.1:0-2967 GCA_036398645.1 Dokdonella sp.
TTCGCGAGCGCGATGCTGCTGCCGGCCGCGGCCGTCTCCGCGCTCGCGCTGCGGCGGCCGCTCGCGCGTGCGCTGCGGCGATGGACGGCGGCGCCGCGCCTCGCGCGGCTGCACGAGCCGTTCGCCGCGGCGCTCCGCGACGTCGCGCGGCTGCTCGGCGACCCGCGCGCCGGCGCCGGCCTCGCGCTGTCGACGACGCTGCAATGGAGCGCGCGCTACGGCGTGCTCTGGGCCGCGCTCGCGGCGCTCGGACACGAGGTGCCGTACTCGGTCGCGCTGCTCGCGCAAGCGCTCGTGCTGCACGCAGCGCAATGGACCGGCGTGCCGTCCGGCGCCGGCGCCGCGGAGCTCGGCCTCGCCGCCGCGCTCGCGCACTGGATCGACCCGGCCGCGTTCGCGACGGCCGCGCTGGTCTGGCGCTGCGGGACGCTGTACGGCCCGCTGCTCGCCGGCGGCGTCGCGATGCTCTGGCTCACGCGGCGACTGCCGCTCGCGCGCGCGGCGGAGCCGGCGGCCGAAGCGGCGGGCTACGGTGCGTGACCGCGGGCGGGCGCTCCGCGCTGCGCGACCGGCGCGCGCGGACGAGGCGTGACGCGCTCGACGGCGGTCGCGACCTCCGCGCGGCGGTTCAGCTACGATCGGCGATCCTTCCGCGAGCAGCGCCATGGGCAAGTCCTACGACCGCGCGTACTTCGACCGTTGGTACCGCGACCCGCGCCAGCGCGTCGGCTCGGCCGCGGCGCTCGCGCGCAAGGTCGCGATGGTCGTGCACCTCGCCGAGTACTACCTCGCGCGGCCGCTGCAGAACGTGCTCGACGTCGGCTGCGGCGAGGCCGCGTGGCGCGCGCCGCTGCTGCGGCTACGGCCGCGGCTCGCCTACCGCGGGCTCGATCCGAGCGAGTACGTCGTCGCGCGCTACGGGCGCACGCGCGGCATCGGCCGGGCTCGCTTCGGCGAGCTCGCGGAGCTCCGCTTCGACCGGCGCTACGACCTGATCGTCTGCAGCGACGTGCTGCACTACGTCGCGGCGGGTGAGCTGCGCCGCGGCCTCGGCGGATTCTCGGAGCTGCTCGAAGGCGTCGCGTTCCTCGAGGCGTTCACCTCGAAGGACGACGTCGTCGGCGACCGCAACGGCTTCATCGCGCGCACGCCGGCCTGGTACCGCAGCGCGTTCGTCGAGGCCGGGCTGCTGCCGTGCGGCTCGAACTGCTATCTCGGCCCGCGCCTGATGCGCACGGTCGCCGCGCTCGAATGCCTGTAGGCGCCGCGTCGACCGGCGCGGCGCTCAGCCGGCGCGCGCCGCGCGGCGGCGGCGCCGGCCCGCGCGCTTCTCGGCGAAGTACTTCTCGATCTGGGCCACCGCGAGGCCGACCGCGCGCGTCGCGCGCACGAGCTGCGTCTCGCTGACGCCGAGCGATTCCGACCAGTAGCGCAGCGAGTGCCAGTTGCCGAGATCGACGCGCGCGGTGTCGCAGACGCCGCCGTCGGCGCTGACCGCGCCGGGCCGGCCCGGCGCCGCGGCCGCGGGAAATGCCCCAGAATGTCGTTGTGTGACCGGTATCGCGTGATTCATACATGGATTCCTGCGTTCGGCGGTCCGTACGACGTCCTTGTCCGCGCCGCGGCGAGCGCCGCCGGTATCGGGCGGCCTCCGCGGTACGGAACGCGGACGTTCGGCGCCGAAACGACGGTCGCTCGGCAGGCCACGTCCCGCGGACAGAGCGAGGATTCATCGCGCTGCCGCTACATAGCTATCAAACGTCGTGCCAACGCACCGCCGAATCCGTGACGCGGTTCTCGAATCGGTACGGCCATGCGAAGGTTTACGAATGAAGCGGACTCGTCAGCGCGGCAGCAGGCGCACGTCGTCGATGGCCCAGAGCGGATCGCTGCCGCGGCCGCTGAACACGAAGCAGAGATCGTGCGGGCCGTCCTGCCGCGGCAGGTCCGCGGCGAGCGTCGTCGTGCCGCGGCTCGCGGCGGCGGCCGCGAGCGGCAGCGCGACCAGCGTCGGGCCGGAACAGGTGTCGAGCCGCACGATCAGCTCGCCGTCCGCGGATGCCGGCGGCGGCCGCGGCACGACGTTCGCGGCGTCCTTGCCGAGCTGGAAGTTGTACGGCAGCTGGCCGACGCGCGCGGCGAGACGCGAGGCGTGCGCGAGCGGCGCTTGCGGCCAGATCCAGCACGGATCGAACAGGTCGACGTCGAAGCGCGCGCGGCGGCCGTCGTCGCCGGGCGCGTCGTCTTCCAGCCGCAGCGTCAGCTTGCCGCTACATTGCTTCAGCGCGTCGCTCGAGCGCCGCGCGATCTCGTCCGCGGCGTAGTCGCGGCGCCGCGCACCGAGCGCGCGCGTGCCGAGGAACGCGGCGGCACGCAGCGTCGCCGGCCGCTCCAGCCGCAGCGGCGCCGAGTACAGCGGCGACGCCGCGGTCGGCTCGCGGCCGTCCCGCGTGTAGCGGATCGGCAGGCCGGCCTGGTCCGACAGCGTGACGGTGACGGCGCCGGCGTCGGCGTCCTCGCCGAAGCGGACTTCGAATGCGCTGTCGGCCGCGTCGACGCCGAGTGCGCGGTAGCGGTCCATCTGCGGCCCGAGCCGCGCGACGAAGCCTTGCCAGCCGCGCCGCGCCGGCGGCGTCCACAGCACCTCGGCGAGCGCGGCGAGGCGCGGAAACGCCGCGTGCTCGACGCGCTCGGGCGTGCGCATGTGCTCGGTCCAGAGGTTCGCCTGCGCGCCGAGCACGTGGCGCGCGGCGTCGGCCTCGAGCGCCGGCGGCACCACCGTGAATGCGTAGACGTCGGCGAGGCCGACGACGTCGGGGCGCCCCGGCGGCTCGTCCGGCGCGTCGCTCTGCAGATGGTCGAGGTACAGCTGCGGCGACGGCGACAGCACGACGTCGTGGCCGCCGCGCGCGGCGTCGATCGCGCCCTGCGCGCCGCGCCAGGACATGACCACCGCGTCCGCCGGCA
>DASWOS010000105.1:0-10529 GCA_036398645.1 Dokdonella sp.
ACGACGGCGCCGTCGGCGTCGACGCAGTCGCCGGCGGCGTCGAGCGCGCTGCTGCCGGGGCTCGGAAGGTACGTGTACGTCGGCCCGCCGTTGTCGGCCAGCGAGCCGAGCGACGCAGCGGAGATCGGCATGAAGCCGCCGTCGAAGCCGCGCGCGCTGCCGATCAGATTGGCCGATCCGCCGCCGAGGCTCACGCCGCCGTCGTCGGCGTGCAGACGATCGACGACGACGTCGTACGCGCCGACGTTGCCGACCGCGAGGCTGGCGACGAGCGACAGCGTCGCGATGCCGGTGCCGCAGCGGTTGCCGCCGGCCGCGCAACCGGCCGCCGTGTCGCCGAGGCTGTAGATCGCGCCGCCGTCCGCGCTGCCGCCGAAGCTGCCGCTGCCGCCGCCGGTCGCATTGTCGGAGAACGTCACGAAGCTCGCCGCGACCGAACCCGCGTAGTTGAACACCGCCCCGCCGTAACCCGACCCGGCGAAACCGTAGCCGGCGTTGCCGCCGCGCGCGGTGTTGCCGCTGAACGTGCTGTTGCGCAGCGTGACGCGGCCGGTGTCGTTGAACACGGCGCCGCCGAGCCCGGCGCCGGCGCCGCCGGCGCTGCCGAAGCCGCTGCCACCGCCGAAGCCGGTGCCGCCACCGTTGCCGCCACCGCCGTTGCCGTCCACGCCGCCGCCGCCGCCACCGCCACCGAAGCCGCCGCTGCCGCCGGCGCCACCGCCGCCCACGACGTCGCCGTCGCCGCCGTAACCGCCGCCGCCGCCGAAGCCGCCGCTGCCGCCGTGACCGGCATAGTCGCCCATGCCGCCGGCGCCGCCGCCGCCGCCGAAGCCGCCGTTGCCGCCGGCGCCGCCGTTCGGGAAGCCGATGCCGCCGGGGCCGCCCGCATTCGGGCCGCCGCCGCGGCCGTTCAGGTCGGTCGCGCTCTGGCCGACGCCGGCGCCGCCGCGTTCATAAGGCCCGGCGAGCGAGGCGCCGCCGACCGCGGCATTCGCCGCGAGCGTGCAGCCCTCCACGCGCAGCGCACCCTGGTTGAACACCGCGCCGCCGGCGCCGAGCGCGGCGCCGCTCAGGTTCGAGTCGCTGCCGCGCGCGAGGCCGCCGCGCAGCGTCAGCCCGGTCAGCGCGAGGTCGCCGTCGAAGCCGATGTGGAACAGCCGGAACGGACCGGCGTCGGCGGCGCGTTCGATCACGACGCCGTGCGTCATCGGCGCGCCGTCGCCGGCGAGCGCGCCGTCGATCGTCAGCGCCTTCGTGAGGAAGAATGCGGTCGGTCCGAACTGTGCGACCGTGCCGCCGGCCCACCCGCCGGGTGGCCGCAGGCAGTGCTCGCTGCCGGTATCGGCGGCGGTGACGCAGTTCGTGTACAGCGAGAGCTCGATCGCCGCGCCGTCGAGCGCGCGGTCGAAGCGCACGACGTCACCGGACGCGGCGTGGTTGATCGCCTCGCGCAGCGTCGCGCAGGTCGAGTCGCCGTCGGATCCGGTGACGCACGCATCGGCATCCAGCGCGACCGGCTCGCCGGTCCCGGTCACGACCAACGTCGCGGCCGTGGCCGGCGCGGCAACGGCGAGCGCGGCCCAGCAGCAGGCCGCCGCGATCGAACGTTTCATGTCGAGCCCCCCGTCGGCACGCGCGCCGCTCCCACGGCGGCGATGCACTTTGACGCAAATGCAAAAAAGCGTGAACGCGACAAAGATAGCGCAAGCCGCCGTTCGGCGCACGCGACGGCGGCCGTCACAGCCCGAGCACGAGATCCTCGGCCTCGACGCGATCGACCCGGATCCGGTTCGCGAACAGCGAGAACGCGAGCATGCCGGCGAGGCCGTGCGCGTGCTGCACCCACGGCGGCAGCCAGCGCGGCGGCGCGATGTAGCCGTCGGCGAAGTGCGGCTCGAGCGCGAGCACGTCGTGCAGTGCGAGCTTGCCGGCGAACAGGTTGCGGCACAGGCTCATGCGCTGGTTCTTCAGCGCCCAGCGGAAGAACGTGTGCACGGACAGCAGCCCGTGCAGGTAGACCGAGTCCTTCGTGAACGCGGCGCCGCCGCCGGTCGGCACGCCGCGGAACACGCGCTGCGCCGACGCGAAGCTGTCGGTCTCGTTCTGGCCCGAGTCGAGGAAGAAGCGGAACACCTCGATGAAGTCCGCGCCGGCGAGCGCCATGTCGATCGCGAGGATGCGCAGGCTGATGCGCTTCATGCGCGCGATGTCGATCGAACCGGACATCAGCTCGGCGAACACGGCGAGGCCTTCCTGCGTCGCGGTCGTGCGCGGCGACGAGCGCGCGAGCGACTTCAGGCGCGGCTGCGCGCGGCCGTTCAGCGCGGTCAGCGAGTGCACGAACGCCTCGTGCGCGAGCAGCTGGCCGCGGTCGTAGTCGGAGAAGCTCGTCGCCGAGCGCAGCCGGATCCGCGTCGCGCCGGCCGCGGCCTTCGCGATCAGGTCCGGATCGGTCTCGACGCGCACGACGCCGGCGCCGAAGAACGCGTCGAGCTTCTGCTGCAGCTCGAAGCCGAGCGTCTCGGCCGGAATTTCGGCGGCGAGCTCCTCGAGCGGCGCGTCGCTCGAGTACTCGTCGGCGATCGCGATGAAGTGTCGCGCCGCGTCGAGGTTCGTCAGCTTCGCGCCCGGCACGCGATCGCCGGGGCGCCCGTAGAGCTGCACGGACCAGCGCGTGACCTCGGGCGTGCCGATCGCGTCGAGCAGCTCGGTCGCGACGCGCCAGGACTCGGCCGTACGCCGTACGTAGTCGCCGAGCGGATGCGCCGGATCGGCGTCGTCGCGAATTCGGCGCAGCGCCTCGCGCGTCGCCGAGAAGTCGCCGGACGGATACGCGATGTGCGGCGGACGCGCCGCGCCGCGCTTCCACGCGGCGACGAATTCGAGCTCGACCGAGGCCGGCCAGCTGACCGAGGCGAGTACGCGGATGCCGCGCGTCGCCGCGACGAGGCGGCGGTCGAGCTCCGCGTAACGGTCCGGCTGTTCGGCTGAGTCCATCGACTCCGGTCCACGCGCGCTGCGGCGAAATGTAGCAGACCGCTCTGCTACGATGCCGCCGGGTCGGGGATTTCCACGATTCGTATTCGACTTCGGAGAAACCGCGATGAGCCGAGTTTCCACGCCCGTGCCGCGCCTGCGTGCGGCACCGCTCGCCGCGGCGCTCGCCGCCGTGCTCTCCGCGACCGCGCTCGCGTCGACGCCGCCGACGTCCGCGGCGACGACGCCGACCGCCGCGCGCTACGCGCTGCGCCAGCAGGTGCGCCACGCGCCGCGCGCGCCGAAGCGCGCCGCAGCGGCGCCGCGCGGCGCGACGCGGCCGGTCACGAGCTGCGGCGACGACGACGATCCCGGCACCTTGCGCAACGTGCTCGCCGTCGCCGCCGAGGGCGACGTCGTCGACCTGAGCGCACTGACCTGCAGCACGATCACGCTGACGCAGGGCGCGATCGACGTCAGCGTGCTCGGCGAGCACCACCTCTACGACGTCACGATCCAGGGTCCGGGCCGCGACGCGCTGACGATCGACGCGGCCGGCGCGTCGCAGGTGCTCGTCGTCGGCGGCTTCTCGAGCGGCAAGGGCACGGTCACGCTGAACGACGTGACGGTCGCGAACGGTGCGTACGCCGGCAGCCTCGCCGCCTGCATCGAAGGCTTCGGCGGCGCCGTCGCGCTGAACCGCGTCGCCGTGACCAACTGCCACGCGACCGGCCACTACGAGCTCCTGTTCGGCGGCGCGGTCGACGTGAACACGCTCGAGATGACCGACAGCTCGATCACCGACTCCGACGTCGTCGGTACCGGTGCGCGCAGCAACGCGGCCGGCGGCGGCGCCTACGTCGGCGAGGATGCGATCCTCGTGCGCAGCACGGTCAGCGGCAATTCGGCACGCGCGCCGTACGCGAGCTACGACGGCTACGCGAGCGTCGGCGGCGGCCTCTACGTGCGCCACGACCTGACCCTCGTCGACAGCACGATCTCCGGCAATTCGATCGAGGCGACCGAGGGCGGCCAGTACGCGCGCGGCGGCGGCGTCTACGTGCGCGGGTTCGCCACGATCGCGCGCTCGACGATCAGCGGCAATCGCACCGACGGCGACGGTGGCGGCGTGTTCAAGGCGATCTACAGCGTGTTCGGCGAGCCCGGCGGCTCGAACCCGACCACCGTGATGACGATCGCGAACAGCACGATCTCCGGCAACACGGCCGCACTCGGCGGCGGCATCGTCAGCTCGCGGCCGCTCGACCTCGCCAACAGCACCGTCGCCGACAACGAAGCGCCCGGAGGCGGCGCCGGCGTGCTGTTCCGCCTCGCGGGCATCAAGGACAGCGACGGCACGCTGCATCTGCGCAGCTCGATCGTCGCGACGAACCTCAGCAGCGACGACGCGACGTTCGCGACCGACCTGGACGCCGACGGCACGCTCGCGATCGACGGCGCGAACGACCTCATGCAGTTCGTCGGCGCCGCGGTGACATTGCCGGCCGACACGATCACGGCCGACCCGTTGCTGCTGCCGCTCGCCGACAACGGCGGACCGACACGAACGCAGGCGCTCGCCGCCGGCAGTCCCGCGATCGACGCTGGCAACGACGCGGCCGAGTTGGACACCGACCAGCGCGGCGACGGCTTTCCGCGCGTCGTCGGCGCGGCCGCGGACATCGGCGCGTTCGAGGTGCAGGGGCCGCCCGACACGATCTTCGTCGACGGCTTCGACGGCGCCGCACCGCCGTAAGCGCGCGCCGTCGCCGCGGCGCCGGCGCGCGCTGCGCGAACGTCGGCGCACGGCCGGCGCGTCCGCGGCGACGACGCGCGTCCGCAGCGCGCCGGCGCTCGCCGCCGTCGCGCAGAGCGCCGCGGATTCCGGTCAACGCTGGCCGGTCTTCGCGCCGAGGCGCCGGCCGAGTCCCTTGGCCGACACGCCGCGCCGGCGCAGCTGCGCCTCGAGGCTGTCGCCGGCGGCGGCGAGCTCGTCGCGCAGCTTCAGGTAGTTCTGCCAGTGCGCCGGTTCGAGGCGGCCGTCGGCGAGCGCGGCCTGCACCGCGCAGCCGGGCTCGCTGCGGTGCGTGCAGTCGCCGAAGCGGCATTCGGCCGCGAGCGCCTCGACGTCGGCGAAGCCGCCGCGGTCGAGCGCCTCGTCGCCGGTCAGCTTCAGCTCGCGCATGCCGGGCGTGTCGATCAGGCAGCCGCCGGACGGCAGCATGATCAGCGCGCGATGCGTCGTCGTGTGGCGGCCGCGGCCGTCGCGCGCGCGCACCGCGCCGGTCGCCTGGCGCGCCTCGCCGAACAGCGTGTTCGTCAGCGTCGACTTGCCGGCGCCGGACGAGCCGACCAGCACCGCGCTGTCGCCGGGCCCGAGATGCGCGAGCAGCGGCGCGACGCTCGCGGCCGACTTCGCGTCGACCGCGACGATCTCGACCGCGCCGACGCGCGCGCGCAGCTCCGCCGCGCGCGCCGTGGTGTCGGCGCAGCGATCCGCCTTCGTCAACACCACGACCGCGCGCGCGCCGCTGCCCTCGACGAGCACGAGATAGCGCTCGATGCGCGCCGGATTGAAGTCCGCGTCGAGCCCGCTCAGCACGAACACCGTGTCGACGTTCGTCGCGATGATCTGGCGCCGGTGCTGCTCGCCGGCCGCCGCGCGCGCGAGCACGCTGCGCCGCGGCAGCACGCGCTCGATCTGCGCCGGCGTGCCCGGCACGACGAGCACGAAATCGCCGACCGCCGGGCGCTCGCTCGGTTCGAGACCGCGCTTCAGGAAGCGCGGCGCCGGCTGCGCGGTGAACGCGCGCGCGCCGTCGTGCAGTTCGTAGCCGGCGCGATGCTGCACGACGACGCGCGCAGGCTCCGCACCGTCGGGCGCGCCGTCGGATTCCGGCGCACCGCGCCAGCCGATGCGCGCGAGGCGCCGCTCGATGTCCGCTGCCCAGGGCATGTCCGGATTCTAGCCGTCGCCGGGCCGTTCGCCGCGGCGCGTGCAGGCATCTCGCGCCGCTGCTAGCATTCCGAAATCTTAACGAACGACGCGACGCAAGGCAGGCTCATGGATACGCCAGCGGTGCCGGTCAGCTCCCGCCTCGAGCACGTCCGCTACGACATTCGCGGTCCGCTCAGCCGGCGCGCGCGCGAGCTCGAGGCCGACGGCCGCGAGATCGTGCGCCTGAACATCGGCAACCCGGGCCTGTTCGGCTTCCGCGTTCCGCAGCACCTGCGCGACGCGATCTCGGCCGCGCTGCCGGCCAGCGAAGCGTATTGCCATCAGCAGGGCCTGCTCGAGGCGCGCGAGGCGATCGCGCAGCAGCAGCGCCGCCACGGCGCGGCCGGCGCGGACGCCGAGCGCGTGTTCATCGGCAACGGCGTCAGCGAGCTGATCGACCTGACGATGCGCGCGCTGCTGAATCGCGGCGACGACGTGCTGATCCCGGCACCGGATTATCCGCTGTGGACCGCGGCGACGCGCCTGAACGGCGGTCGGCCGCTGTATTACGCGTGCCCGGCCGAGCGCGGTCATCTGCCGGACCCGGACGAGATCGAGGCGCTGGTCACGCCGCGCACGCGGGCGCTGGTCGTCATCAACCCGAACAATCCGACCGGCGCGGTGTACCCGCGCGCGATCCTCGCCGCGCTCGTCGACATCGCGGCACGCCATCGCCTCGTGCTGCTCTGCGACGAGATCTACGACAGCGTGCTCTACGACGGCGCCGCGTTCGAGCCGCTCGCGCTGCTCGCCGGCGACGTGCCGTGCCTGTCCTACGGCGGCCTGTCGAAGGTGCACCTCGCCTGCGGCTATCGCGTCGGCTGGGTCACCGTGACCGGCGCGGACGCGCGTGTGCGCGACCTGCTGCACGCGCTCGACCTGCTCGCGGCGATGCGCCTGTGCAGCAACGTGCCGGCCCAGTGGGCGATCCGGCCCGCGCTCGAAGGCCCGAACGCGATCGCGAGCTTGACCGCACCGGGCGGGCGCCTGCACCGCGCCCGCGCGGCGGTCGTCGACGGCGTCGCGCGCAGCCGGTTCCTGACGATGGTGCCGCCACGCGGCGCGCTGTACGCGTTTCCGGGGGTCGATCCGGCGCGGTTGCCGGGCTTCGACGACGAGGCGTTCGCGCTCGAGCTGCTCGAGCGCGAGAGCGTCCTGCTCGTGCCGGGCTCGAGCTTCAACATCGCCGAGCGCAACCGCTTTCGCGTGACGCTGCTGCCGGAGCCCGCGGTCGTCGAAGACGTGTTCGCGCGGATCGAGCGCGTGCTGCTCCGCATCGCCGACGCGCCGCACGCGAAGCGCCGCGTCGCCTGATGCCGGACGCGGACCGCTTCCTCGCGCTCGGCGACTCGTACACGATCGGCGAAGGCGTCGCCGGCGACGCCGGCTGGCCGGCACAGCTCGTTCGAGGCCTGCACGAGCACGGCGTCGCGATCGCCGCGCCCGAAATCGTCGCGACGACCGGCTGGACCACCGACGAGCTGTCGGCGGCGATGGACGGCCACGCGTTCTCGCCGCCGTACGCGCTCGTCACGCTGCTGATCGGCGTCAACGACCAGTACCGCGGCCTCGACCGCGCGGCCTACCCGCCGCGGTTCGCGCGGCTCCTCGAGCGCGCGATCGCACTCGCCGGCGGACGCGCCGCGCGCACGCTCGCGATCTCGATCCCGGATTGGGGCGCGACGCGCTTCGCACGCGAGCGCGGCGACGACGCCGCGCGCACCGGCGCGGAGATCGACGCGTACAACGACGCCGCGCGCGCGATCGCGGCCGCGCACGGCGTCGCCTGGATCGACGTGACCGCGGCGTCGCGCGCGGCCGGCGCCGCCGACGCGATGCTCGCCGCCGACGGCCTGCATCCGTCGGCGGCGCAGTACGCGCGCTGGACCGCGGCGATCCTGCCGGCCGCGCTGCGCGCGCTGTCGGCCGCCGCGTAGCCGCCGCCTCAGGCCGCCTTGCGCTGCAGGCTCTCGCCGAGCGCGCCGAGCACGCGGTCGACGTTCTGCGGAGTGCTGCCGGCGCCCATGAGACCGATGCGCCAGATCCGGCCGGCGAGCTCGCCGAGGCCGGCGCCGATCTCGATGCCGTGCTCGTCGAGCAGCCGGCGGCGCACCGCGGCCTCGTCGACGCCGTCCGGCACGCGGACCGCGTTCAGCTGCGGCAGCCGCGCGGACTCCTCGACGAACAGCTCGAGGCCGAGCGCCTCGAGTCCTCGGCGCAGGCGCAGATGGTTCTCGCGATGGCGCGCCCACGCCGCCTCGAGTCCTTCCTCGCGCAACATCAGCAGCGCCTCGTGCAGCGCGTAGAGCATGTTGATCGGCGCCGTGTGGTGGTACGCGCGCGCGCCTTCGCCCTGCCAGTAGTTCATGACGAGGCCGAGGTCGAGGAACCAGCTCGTGACCGGCGTGCGGCGCGCCTTCAACGCGGCGATCGCGCGCTCGCCGAAGCTGACCGGCGCGAGGCCGGGCGGCGCGGACAGGCATTTCTGCGAGCCGGAATAGATCGCATCGGCGCCCCAGCCGTCGACGTCGACGTCGACGCCGCCGAGGCTCGTGACCGCGTCGACGATGCTGAGCGCGCCGTGCTCGCGCGCGAGCCGGCACAACGCGCGCGCGTCGGACAGCGCGCCGGTCGAGGTCTCCGCGTGCACGAATGCGAGCGCCTTCGCGCCCGGGTGCGCGCGCAGCGCGGATTCGACCTTGTCCAGATCGACCGGCCGGCCGAACGCGTCGTCGACGACGACCGCGGTCGCACCGAGCCGCACGACGTTCTCGCGCATGCGCGCGCCGAACACGCCGTTGCGGCAGACGACGACGGTGTCGCCGGGCTCGACCACGTTGACGAACGCGGTCTCCATGCCGGCCGAGCCCGGCGCGGAGACCGGCAGCGTCAGCGCGTTGCGCGTGCGAAACGCGTAGCGCAGCAGCTCCTTGATCTCGTCCATCATCGCGATGAAGCGCGGATCGAGATGGCCGATCGTCGGCCGCGCGAGCGCGGCGAGCACGCGCGGCGGCACCGGCGAAGGTCCCGGGCCGAGCAGCAGGCGCTCGGGTGGCTCGAAACTGTGGAACGCCATCGCGGGAACTCCGTCCGAAGCGGCCCGGCCGGCCGCGGGCCGGAATGATGGCACGGCGGACGCATTCGGCCGAAGCGCGACGCCGATCGCATTCGCGTCGAAGTCTTAACGCCAGGCAAACAACTCTGTGACTTTCGTTTGCTAAGTTCACCGCTCCACGGAGTCGCCGCGCGGGGCGACGACACCGCGTATCCACGTTCATCCACATTCAGACGGGGGAGCACCCGATGTCATTCGTGCGAATGAGGTCCGTCGTTTTGCTCATTTCGCTGCTGCTTCCGGGTCCTGCTCTCCTCGCCGCTCCGCTGCTCGATCTCGACGCCGGCGCGCCGGACGTCGCCGCGGTCGACGCGGCGATTGCGTCCGCGCTGCCGGCGACGGCCGGCGATGCGGCGACGGCCGCGACGTCGACGTCGCCGGGCGCGCGCCTGCGCCGGCTGCTCGCGGACTTCGCGGTCACGCTGCGCGACATCCGCTACCGCCGCGGCGGCCGCGAGCCGGCGACCGGCTTCGACTGCAGCGGCTTCGTGCGCTATGTGTTCAGCCACACGCTCGGTCAGGATCTGCCGCCGAACTCGGCCGAGCAATTCCGCGCCGGCACGAAAGTCGCGCGCGAGGAGCTGAAGACCGGCGACCTCGTGTTCTTCCGCACACACGGCAAGCGCATCTCGCACGTCGGTATCTATCTCGGCGGCGGCCGCTTCATCCATTCGCCGTCGAGCGGCAAGCGCGTCAGCATCAGCGATCTCGACGACGCGTACTGGGCGAAGCGCTACGTCGGCGCGAAGCGGCCGAACGGTCTGTCCTGAGCATCTCTCGCGCGCGGCCCGGCACCGGGCGTCGCGCCCCTCCGGAACGCCCGGCCTTGCGACGCACGCCGGCCGCCGCCGTGGTCCGCGCGCCTCGCGCCGAGGCGTAGAGCCGCCGTCGCTGATACCGCGACGTCGGCGCCGCGACCGCTACGACCGTGATCACATCGCCGACAGCCGGGTTTGCACGCTCGATGCTCGCGCCGTCGCCGTCGCCGTCGCCGTCGGCAAGATGACGCCGAATTCATCCGAAGCCGCTTGCGTCGACGGCCCCGCTGCGGCCTGATGACGTCCCGTTTTCGAGGAGATCGCATCGATGGCCAAGCAGCGGGAGCTCGGGCGCTCCGGAATCCAGGTGCAGCCGCTCGCACTCGGCGGCAACGTATTCGGCTGGAGCCTCGACGAGGCATCGTCGTTCGCCGTGCTCGACGCGTTCGTCGAAGCCGGGCTGAATCTCGTCGACACCGCCGACGGCTACTCGCAGTGGGTGCCCGGCAACGAAGGCGGCGAGTCGGAGACGATCATCGGCAAGTGGCTCGCGCAGGGCGGCGGCCGCCGCGACCGCATCGTGCTCGCGACGAAGGTCGGGAAATGGAAGCAGCGGCCGGGGTTGTCGCCGGCGAACATCCGCGCCGCGGTCGAGGACTCGCTGCGGCGCCTGCAGACCGAC
>DASWOS010000106.1:0-4854 GCA_036398645.1 Dokdonella sp.
GGTGAAATGGCTCGGCACCGGGTCTTCGGTGCAGCAGGTGGCCGACGGCCTGGGCTACGAGAGCGCGGGCAGCTTCGTGACGATGTTCCGCAAGGCGCTCGGCACGTCGCCGGGCCGCTACATGGCGCAGCGGCGCGAGCGACTCGCCTGAGCGCGGCCGGCCGCGAAGCGCGCGGCGCCGGACGCGGTCACGCCGACGCGGCCGGACGCTCCGTCCGGTCCTCGATCTCGAACGCGTGCGCTTCGACCCAGCGGTCGAGCTCGCGGACCACGCCGCTCAGCGAGAAGCCGAGCGGCGTCAGCGCGTATTCGACGCGCGGCGGCACCTCGGCGTAGTGCGTGCGCGCGACGAGGCCGTGCTGCTCGAGGCGGCGGAGCGCCTGGATCAGCATCTTCTCCGATATCCCGCCGATGCGCCGGCGCAGCTCCGCGGTGCGATAGGTGCGCTCGCTGAGCGCGTGGACGATCAGCAGCGTCCACTTCTCCGCGAGCAGGCCGAGCACCTTCCGCGCCGGACAGTCGGCGAGGAACACGTCGCATCGAAGCTCACGGAACGGCGTGCGTGCTTCATCCATACGCACTCGGAGGTAAGTACTTTTCCCGCCGAATGGGCGATCGCATCTGCGTTCGCCGAACGCGCCGCGGCCCCGGCCGCCGCGATCGGGACTCGCCCAACCGAAGGAGATCTGAGATGAAGTCGCTTGCCATCGTCGTCGCCGCCTGCGCGGCCGCACTGCTGCCGTCGACCGCTCCGGCCCGGGAATCGGCCGCCGCCGTCGAGCGAGCGGCGGCCCAGGCGCCCGGATACTACCGGGTGATGCTCGGTGATTTCAAAGTCGTCGCGCTGACCGACGGAACGACGCCGGTGCCGTTCGGCGAGCTGCTCCACGGAGCCGCTCGGGCCGACGTCGCCGACGCGTTGAACGACGTCGGCGAGCCACTCGACCGCGAGACCTCGATCAATGCGTATCTGATCGACACGGGCGACCGCCGCATCCTGATCGAAGCGGGCGCCGGCCGCTTGTTCGGCGACTGCTGCGGCCGTCTGCCGGCGTCATTGGCCGCGGCCGGATACCCGGCGGAATCGATCGATGCGGTCCTGCTGACCCACGTCCACGGCGACCATTCCGGCGGGCTGACGCGCGACGGACGCCGCGTGTTCGCGAACGCCGACCTCTACCTCGCGCAGGCCGAGCTCGACTACTGGCTGAGCGACGCGGCGAAGGCGCGCGCGAAGGCGAGCCATCAGAAGATGTTCGAGGAAGGCCGCGCCGCGCTCGCGCCCTATCGCGCCACGGGCCGCGTCCGCACGTTCGTCGCGCCGAGCACGCTGTTCGCGGGCATCCGCGCCATTCCTGCGCCGGGCCACACGCCGGGCCACAGCTTCTACGAGGTCGAGAGCCGCGGCCACCGCATGCGCGTGGTCGGCGACGTCGTCCACGTCGCCGAGATCCAGCTGCCGCGGCCCGGGATCACGATCGACTTCGACGCCGACGAGGCGCTGGCGGCAAAGACGCGGAGCGCCGCGCTGGCGGAGCTCGCCGGCACGCACGAGCTCGTCGCCGCGCCGCATCTTTCGTTTCCGGGTCTGGGCCACGTGTACCGCGCCGCGAGCGGCTACGCCTGGGCGCCGATCCCGTATTCGGCCGACGTGCGGCAAGTCGGGCGGTGAGGATCGCTCGCGCCGGCGCGGCTGCGTGCGCGCCGTGCGCCGCGGCGGGCCGGTTTACACCCGCACGGCGTTTCAATACCGTGCACGGCTTCAGAACCGCCCGCTCGCACGATGTCCGATCCGCCGCGGAACGATGCCGCCGCCCTTCGCAGCCCCGCCCGCACGCGCGGCGTGCACCGCCGCACCGGCGCGATCGATGCGGCGTCCCGCACGCCGCCGCGTCGATGACGACGCCCTCCGCGGACACGCCGGCCGCCGCGGCCGAGTCGATCGCACTGCGCCGCCACGCGCCGTTCGTCGCGTTCTGGTTCGCGCGCACCGCGTCGGGCTTCGGCTTCCAGATGCTGTCGGTCGCGGTCGGCTGGCAGATCTATGCGCTGACCGGGCGCGCACTCGACCTCGGCCTGATCGGCCTCGTGCAATTCGTGCCGTCGGTGCTGCTCGCGTTGCCGGCCGGCCACGTCGCCGATCAGTTCGAGCGGCGCCGCATCGTGCTGTACGGACTCGTCGTCGAATGGTGCGCGATCGCCGCGCTCGTGGCTCTGACGCTGGCGCAGCGCATCCACGAGCTCGGCATCCTCGTGCTCGTGTTCACGATCGGCGTCGCGAAGGCGTTCGAATTTCCAGCGTTGCAATCGATGCTGCCGGCACTGGTCCCGCCGCCGCTGCTCGCGCGCGCGGTCGCGGTCAACGCGTCGGCCGGACAGGCCGCGATGATCATGGGGCCGGCCTTGGGCGGCTTCCTCTACGTCGCCGGGCCCGGCGCGGTCTACGCGGTCGCCGCGGCGCTGTACCTCGCCGCGGCGGTGCTGATGGCGCGGCTCCGCTACGAGCAGACGCCGCCGAAGCGCGAGCCGGCGACGCTCGCGACGCTGTTCGCCGGCGTGCGCTTCATCCGCGAACGCAAGGACGTGCTCGGCGTGATCTCGCTCGATCTGTTCGCGGTGCTGCTCGGCGGCGCGACGGCGCTGCTGCCGATCTTCGCGCGCGACGTGCTGCACACCGGGCCGTGGGGCCTCGGCCTGCTGCGCGCGGCGCCCGCGGTCGGTGCGCTGCTGATGTCGCTGTGGCTCGCGCGGCGCCGCATGCAGCACCGCGTCGGCGCGGTGATGTTCGCCTCGGTCGCCGGCTTCGGCCTCGCGACGCTCGTGTTCGCCGTATCGCGGACGCTGTGGCTGTCGCTGGCCGCTCTGTTCGCGCTCGGCGCGTTCGACATGGTCAGCATGGTCATCCGCGGTGCGCTGGTGCAGCTCGACACGCCGGATTCGATGCGCGGCCGCGTCAGCGCGGTCAATGCGATCTTCATCAACACGTCGAACCAGCTCGGCGAATTCGAATCCGGGCTGCTCGCGGCCTGGCTCGGCGCAGTCGGCGCGACGATCGTCGGCGGGCTCGGCACGCTCGTCGTCGTCGCGATCTGGATCGTACTGTTCCCGACGCTGCGCCGGCGCGAGCGGCTCTACGTCGAGCCGGCCGCCGCCCAACCCGGCGGCGCCGACCGCGTGTGAGCCGCGGCTGGCACGGCCGCCGCGGCTCGCACGCAGAACCCGTCGATCACGGCGCTAGTCGTGATCGCGCCAAGCGGCGTATTCGTCCTGCGAAATGCGGCCGTCGCCATCGGTGTCGATCTTCTCGAAGTTCTTGAGCACGCCCGGGTACGGGATCAACTCGTCCTTCTCGAGGTAGCCGTCGCGGTTCGAATCGGCGTCGGTCCATTCCGGCGCTTTCGGCCGCGGCACCGGATCGTTCTTCGTCGGCTCGGCGGTCTGCGCCAACGCCGTCGACGCGAACAGCACGGCGGCCAGGGAGAGGCTCGTACGCAATTTCATCGGCATGTCCTCCGTTGATGGGACACGTCGACCCTAGCCTGCGCGTCCGGGCTCGTGCCTGAATCGGCCTTCGCGGAGAACGGCGCCTGTTCAGTTTCGGGCCGTCACCGCACCGGGCGCGGCGCGGCGACCGGATAGCGCAGCGAACGCAGCGACTGCTGCGCGATCGCCTCGGCGCGATGCTGCTGCGGCCAGTAGACGAACACCCAGTTCGCGGTCGTGCCGATCAGCAGCGCGGGTTCCGCGCTCGGCGCATCCGCCGACGCATACGTCAGCTCGACCGCCGTGCCGCGGCCCTGCAGCATGCGCTCGGTCTCGGTTTGCGCGTACCAGTACACGAACCAGAGCGTCAGATACGTCGCGAAGCCGATGCCGAACAGCGCCTGGCCGATCGCGCTGCGGCGCAGCCGCTCGCGCCAGAGCGGCGCCCACAACCGCCCGTACCAGCGCCGGCGCAGCCGCTCGACGCGCTCGGGGTTCTCGAAGCGCCAGCGCTCCCACATGCGCACGAGCTGCCAGAACGCGAAGCTCAGTGCGACGAGCGCGACATAGGTCGGATCGCGCAGGCCCGCGACGAGCACGTCGCTCGGCTGCATGTACTCGAGGATCGGAATGCCGAACGGCCGGTACATCCAGTAGCTCGCCCAGAGTCCGAGCGCCGACGCGGCGAGATAGGCGAGGCTCAGCAGCACGCCGGGTTCGCGCAGCGCCCGCTTCGCGGTGCGCGCGAGCGTGCCGGCGGTGGGCGCGGCCGGCGCGGGCGCGGAGTCGCGCGCCGTCATCGCGTCGCGGCCTCGCCGTGCCGTCTCGCCCGCGGCGATGGCCGCGCCGGGCCGGATTTCGTCCGTTCCATCTGCCGCTCCGCTCCGCGGATCGGCGCGATCGTAAGCCAATGCCGCGGCTCCGGCGAGCGCGCGACGTCCCGCGCCGAGCGGAAGCCGCAGCGGCGGCGACGCGGCCGGAGTGAAGCGCCGGGCGGACGCGCGGCCTCGAACGCGGGCGTCGGGCCGCGATGCGACCGCGCGCACGCGTCGCCGGCAGACTCGCTCGCCTCAGGCGAACGGGTCGCGCAGCACGATCGTGTCGTCGCGGTCGGCGCCGGTCGCGACCAGCGCGAGCGGGCAGCCCGACAGCTCCTCGACGGCTCGCAGGTACGCGCGCGCCGCGGCGGGCAGCTTGTTCCAGTCGCGCACGCCCGAAGTCGGTTCGTCCCAGCCGGGGAACTCGAGATAGACGGGCTTGCATTCGGCCCAGCCGTCCGCGTCGAGCGGCGCGAGCTCGCGCCGTTTGCCGCGGTATTCGTACGCGATGCAGACCTTGATCGAAGGCAGGCCGTCGAGCACGTCGAGCTTG
>DASWOS010000107.1:0-10516 GCA_036398645.1 Dokdonella sp.
CCGCCGAACGGCCGGCGCGGGCAGCGCGCGGCGTCTCGCGTCAGACCGTCTGCGCCACGATGCGCGAGGCGAGCAGCGAGCCGGCCGGCGCGAGCGTGATGCGGAAGCAGGCGCCGCCGCCGGCGATCGGGACGTACTCGAGCGAGGCTTGGCTCGCCTCGGCCATCTGCTTGGCCAGGTAAAGGCCGAGTCCGGTGCCGTATTCGTGCGTCGTGTAGAACGGCTCGAAGATCTGCGCGGCGACCTTCGGCGGGATGCCGGGCCCGCGGTCGAGGATCTCGATCAGCGGCGGCCCCTTCTCGGCGGCGAGGCGCGCGACGACGGTCACGCGCGCCGGCTCGTTCGGCTGGCGGCCGTAGCGCAGCGCGTTCTGCACGAGGTTCCAGACCACCTGCTGCAGGTGCTGAGGATCGACCATGACCTCGATCGTGCGGTTCTGCGTGACCGCGCGCAGCGTGTCGCCGCCGAGGTCGTTCGACTGCTTGTAGTCCTCGACGAACGCGAGCACCCACGCGTTCAGGTCGATGCTTTCCGGGCGCGAGCGCTCGCGCCGCGACAGCTGCAGGATGTTCTCGACGACGTCGTTCGCGCGCGTGCAGTGATTGTTGATGATGTCGACGAGGCGCTTGTCCTCGGGCTCCAGCTTCGGCGACTCGGCGAGCAGCTGCGCCGAGTAGCGGATCGCCGCGAGCGGGTTGCGGATCTCGTGCGCGATCGAGGCCGAGAGCCGGCCGAGCGAGGACAGCGTCAATTCCTCGGCGCGACGCGACAGCAGCGAGGTGTCGTCGAGGAAGATCAGCACGTTCGTGTCGTCGTTCGGCGCGAGCCGCGTGAAGCGCGGGATCACCTCGGGCACGTCCGGCGCGAGCGCGACCGCGGTCTGGTCGCTCTTGCCGGTGTGCCGCCAGTGGTAGAGCCGGCGCGACAGCTCCGGCGCGACCGCGCCGAGCTCGCGCCGATCCGGCGGCGGATTGCCGATCAGGTGCCAGGCCGACTCGTTGATGCGCATGATCGTGTTCGTCGCGTCGACGAGCAGCACGCCGGTCTTCATGCGCCGGATGATCAGCTCGTTGATCTGCTCGAGGTTCAGCAGGTCGACGCCGCGTTGCGCGGCGAGATCCTCGGTCGCGCGCACGTGGCCGCCGAGATAGCGCAGCAGCGCGGCGACGACGACGTAGGCGACCACGATCGCGCCGGTGTCGAGGCCCGGCGGTGCGGCGGCCGGATCGCGCACGCGCGCGTACGCGTACGGCGCGAGCACGCCGAGCACGCCCATCGCGGCGAACGCGTACGCGCGGCGCGGCAGCAGCAGCGCGGCGATGCCGACGTTCACGAGCACGATCATCGGCACGATGCTCTGGCCCGACAGCGCGACCTGCACGAGCGACGCGGCGGCGACGTCGAGCGTCAGCGAGAAGCTGATGCCGCCGGCGAGGCGGTCGCGCAGCCAGTCCGTGCCGAGCAGCAGCGCGACCGCGACGAGCAGATACGCGATCGCGACGGGCTGGCCGAGCAGCGGCTGCGCGACCTGGACCCACTCGCCGGCGTAAGGACTGAAGACGAGGCCCGCGTAGACGACGGCGGCCAGGCAGCGGTAGAGATTGAAGAAATAGAGCTCGCGCCGGGTGATGTCGCCCGGAGCGTTCGCGGTGCCGCGCAGTCGCCGATCCGCGTTCGAGCCCATGTCGGCGAAGTATAGCGGCTCGCGCGGCCGGAACCGCGCGCTGCGTCGCATGCGAGACGACGCGGGCGGCGCGTTTCCGGCGCGCGCTCGCCGGCGCCGCGCCGACCGCGCTCACGTCCTTTTGATTTCGCCGCGAGGTTCTCCGAGAATAGCGCCCGTTTCGCGGCCGCTCGCGCCGCTCTCCGGAATGCGCTTTCGCGGCGCGTCACATGCGTCGCGTCCGCACGCCCTCACGTAAGGTGCCCGCATGAATTTCCACGAATACCAAGCCAAGGAATTGTTCGCCGAATACGGCATCGCGGTGCCGCCCGGCAAGGTCGCGGCGACGCCGGAGGAGGCCGTCGAGGCCGCGCGCACGCTCGGCGGCGAGCAGTGGATGGTCAAGGCGCAGATCCACGCCGGCGGCCGCGGCAAGGCCGGCGGCGTCAAGTTCTGCAAGTCGCTCGACGAGGTCAAGGCCGCCGCGGCCGGCATGCTCGGCCAGCGCATGCAGACCTATCAGTCCGGCGGCCGCGCGTTGCCGGTCAACCTCGTGCTCGTCACCGACGCGAGCGACATCGTCAAGGAGCTGTACCTCTCCGTGCTCGTCGACCGCGCGAGCAAGACGGTCTCGTTCATCGCGTCGGCGCGCGGCGGCGTCGACATCGAGCAGGTCGCGCGCGAGCACCCGGAGGACATCCACACGATCGAGATCAAGTTCGTCGAGGGGCTGCAGCCGTACCAGTGCCGCCGCCTCGCGTTCGACATGGGATTGAACGCGAAGCAGGCGAACCAGCTGACGAAGATCATGCTCGGCCTCTACAAGCTGTTCAACGAGCAGGATCTCTCGCTGGTCGAGCTGAACCCGCTCGCGATCGTGTCGACCGGCGATCTGATGGCCCTCGACGGCAAGGTCAATTCCGACGACAACGCCGAGTTCCGCCACCCGCGCCTCGCGGCGATGCGCGACGAGTCGCAGGAGGACCCGGCCGAGGCGGCCGCGGTCAAGAACAACCTGAACTACGTGACGATGGACGGCGACATCGGCTGCATGGTCAACGGCGCCGGCCTCGCGATGGCGACGATGGACGTGATCAAGCTCGCCGGCGGCGAGCCGGCGAACTTCCTCGACGTCGGCGGCGGCGCGACGAAGGAGCGCGTGACCGAGGCGTTCAAGCTGATCCTGTCCTCGGACAAGGTGCGCGCGATCCTCGTCAACATCTTCGGCGGCATCGTGCGCTGCGACCTGATCGCCGAAGGCATCATCGCCGCGGTCAAGGAAGTCGGCCTGAAGATTCCGGTCGTCGTGCGTCTGCAGGGCACCAACGTCGAGAAGGGGCGCGAGCTGCTCGCGAGCTCCGGGCTCGCGATCACGCCGGCCGACGATCTGAACGACGCGGCGCAGAAGGCCGTCGCCGCGGTCAAGGCCGCGGCCTGATTCGAATCATGCTCACGCGTCGGATCGGCTTTCCGGATCGACGCCGCGCCCGCGCGAGCGGGCAGCCGCGACGCCTTTCGAGGCGGCCCGAGCCGGCCTCCCGCTCGTGCGGGAACACCGGCCCGGAAAAGGCGGCGCACACACTTTCAAAGGACATCGCCTCATGAGCGTCTTGGTCGACAAGAACACGAAGGTCATCACCCAGGGCTTCACCGGACAGCAGGGCACGTTCCACTCCGAGCAGGCGCTCGAATACGGCACGAAGCTCGTCGGCGGCGTGACGCCGGGCAAGGGCGGCGGCGAGCACATCGGCCTGCCGGTCTACAACACCGTGCTCGACGCGGTGAACGACACCGGCGCGGACGCGTCGATGATCTTCGTGCCGCCGCCGTTCGCGGCCGACGCGATCCTCGAGGCGGCCGATGCCGGCGTGCGCGTCATCGTGACGATCACCGAAGGCATTCCGGTGCTCGACATGCTGCGCGTGAAGAACGTGCTGAAGGACTACCCGGACACCGTGCTGATCGGCCCGAACTGTCCCGGCATCATCACGCCGGGCGAGTGCAAGATCGGCATCATGCCGGGCCACATCCACAAACCGGGCAAGGTCGGCATCGTCTCGCGCTCCGGCACGCTGACCTACGAGGCCGTGTTCCAGACGACGAACGTCGGCCTCGGCCAGTCGACCTGCATCGGCATCGGCGGCGACCCGATCAACGGCCTGAACTTCGTCGATTGCCTCCGGCTGTTCCAGGACGATGCGCAGACCGAAGGCATCATCATGGTCGGCGAGATCGGCGGCAGCGCCGAGGAGGAGGCCGCCGAGTTCATCGAGGAATACGTGACCAAGCCGGTCGTCGCGTTCATCGCCGGCGCGAGCGCGCCGGCCGGCAAGCGCATGGGCCACGCCGGCGCGATCATCTCCGGCGGCAAGGGCACCGCCGCGGCGAAGTTCGCCGCGCTCGAGAAAGCCGGCGTCACGACGGTCAAGTCACCGGCCGACCTCGGCAAGACGATCGCCGAGAAGCTGAAGTAGCGCGTCGGGCGTTCGGGCGATGCGACGAAGCCGCGGCATCCGCGGCTTCGTCGTTTTCGGCACCGGCGGCCGCGTGCGCAGGCGGCGCGCGCTCGGCCACGCGGCGCCGGCGATCCCGCGCCGCCGTCGCGGCGAGCGCCGAGCCGAAGCGAAGCAGGTCGGCGCGTTCGCCGCGCGACGGCTGATCCGACGCCTGATCGAGGCGCCACGCACGTCGAAGCGCGCCGCGGCGAAATCCGGGTTGCCGCTGACGAGCTCGCCGCGCACGAGATAGACGCCGCCGGCCTGCAGGTCGGCCGTGTTGCCGTCGATCGCGACGTCGTCGGCGTCGAGGTACAGGTTGCCGCCGATCACGCTGACGCCGCCACCCGAGAACGCGCGGTTGCCGGTCACGTGCGTGCCTTGCTGCAGCAGGAGCGCGAAGCTGCCGGGCGGAGAGCCGGTGGACTCGGCGTAGATGCCGCCGCCGTCCACCGCATCGTTGTCGACGACATCGGTTTCGCGCATGCGCACGACCAGGCGAGCGCGGTCGCCTGCGTCCACCGCGAGCCCTCCGCCGCGCGAATAACCCTGCGCGCCGCCGGCGTGGATGCGCAATCGGCTGAGGCGCAACTCGTGGCTCCGGCGCTCGCGCGGAAGCGGATCAACGGATCGGAGCGGTTGCCGGCGAGATCGGTGTACGCGCCGTCCGGGTCGGGCTCGAGCTCGCAGCTGCGGTAGCCGCCCTCGATCACCACGCTCTGATCGTGCACGTCGAGGGCGAGGCGCGTATAGGCGATCTCGCGCGAGACCCTCACGTAGTCGAGCTCGGGTCCGTTCGCGGCGGCGGCGTCGAGCGCGGCCTGCACGCTGTCGAACCGGCAGTGCGGATCGTCGGGCGAGCCGACCACGAAGGACTCGGCCTTGGCGCGCGCGGCCGCGCAGGCAGCGAGCGCCGCGGCGGCCGCGGCGACGCGCAGGGCGGGGAACGAGGAACGGCGGCATCGCTTGTCCGGTCGATGGCCGGCTCCTCTACGCGAAAACGCGGCGCGGACCTCAACGCCGGGGGCGGCTATCATGCGGACCGGTTCCACGGCCGCTTCCCGCAATGACGACGCTCCGCATCGCCCTCGCCCAATTCGATTTCCCGGTCGGCGCGGTCGCGCGCAACGCCGAGCGCATCGCCGCGCTGATCGCCGAAGCGCGCGACGTGCATCGCGCCGACCTCGTGCTGTTCCCGGAGCTCGCGATCAGCGGCTACCCGCCGGAGGACCTGCTGATGCGGCCGAGCTTCCTCGCCGAGTGCGAGGAAGCGCTGCGCCGCGTCGCGGCCGGCGTCCGCGGCATCGTCGCGGTCGTCGGCTGGCCCGAAGCCGCCGGCGCGATCGTCTACAACGCGGCGAGCGTGCTGCGCGACGGCGCGGTCGCGGCGACCTATCGCAAGCGCGAGTTGCCGAACTACGCGGTGTTCGACGAGCGCCGCTATTTCGACGTCGATCCGGACGGCGGCCCGTGCGTGTTCGAGGTCGCCGGCGTGCCGGTCGGCGTCGTGATCTGCGAGGACCTCTGGTTCGCCGAACCGCTCGCCGACACCGCCGCCGCCGGCGCCGAGCTCGTCGTCGTGCCGAACGCGTCGCCGTTCGAGCGCGACAAGCACGCGCAGCGCGACGCGCTGCTGACGACGCGCGTCGCCGAGAGCGGCGTCGCGGTCGCATACCTGAACGTCGTCGGCGGCCAGGACGCGCTCGTGTTCGACGGCGCCTCGGTGCTCGCCGACGGCGACGGCCACATCCATCCGGCCGCGCGCGCGTTCGACGAGGCTTGGCTCGTCGCCGAGTACGACGCGGCCTCGCGCCGCTTCACTCCGGTCGACTGGCCTGCCGAGGACGACGAGAGCCGCGAATCGCTGGCCTGGCGCGCGATCGTGCGCGGCACGCGCGACTACTGCGCGAAGAACGGCTTCGATTCGGTCTGGCTCGGGTTGTCCGGCGGCATCGATTCCGCGCTCGTGCTCGCGATCGCGGTCGACGCGCTCGGCGCCGAGCACGTGACCGCGGTGCGGCTGCCGTCGCGCTACACGTCCGAGGTCAGCAACGATCTCGCCGAGGAGCAGACGCGCGCGCTCGGCGTGAAGCTGCTCGGCGTGCCGATCGAGGCGCCGTTCCGCGGCTTCGTCGAGGCACTCGCGCAAGTGTTCGCCGGCCGCGCCGCCGACGCGACCGAGGAGAACCTGCAGTCGCGCAGCCGCGGCGCGATCCTGATGGCGCTCTCGAACAAGTTCGGCGGGCTGCTGCTGACGACCGGCAACAAGAGCGAGTACGCGGTCGGCTACGCGACGATCTACGGCGACATGTGCGGCGGCTACGCGCCGATCAAGGACGTCTACAAGACCGAGGTCTACGCGCTCGCGAACTGGCGCAACACCGTCGCCGGCGCGCCGGTGATCCCGCCGGCCGTGATCACGCGCGCGCCGTCGGCGGAGCTGCGCGAGAACCAGACCGATCAGGACTCGCTGCCGCCGTACGACGTGCTCGACGCGATCCTGTACCGCTACGTCGACCAGGAGCAGTCGCGCGACGACGTCGTCGCGGCCGGCTTCGACGCGGCGACCGTCGACCACGTGCTGCGGCTCGTGCGCATCAACGAATGGAAGCGGCATCAGGCCGCGCCGGGGCCGAAGGTCTCGCGGCGCGCGTTCGGCCGCGAGCGGCGCTACCCGATCACGTCGGGCTGGAGGCGGTGAGGCGATCGCGTCGCGCGCCGCGGCGACGCACCACCGCGCACCGGCGCGTGCGATCGCGCTTGCGACTCCGGCCACGCGCGAGCGAGCGGCGCGGCGATGCACGCCCGCGCGCGAGCGCGCGTGGCGCAGCCCGGCGCCGTTTTACGCGTGGGTTCCGAAATCGCGCGCGAGGATCGCGCGCAGCGTGATCGGCGCGGCGCCGGTGTGCGCGGCGCCCGGAGAGAACGACGGCACGGCGCCGGGACGCGCGGCGTTTCTCAGCCGCGGTTCATCAGCGGAACCAGCTTCCACCAGGTCGAGCGGTACCGCGGCCAGTCGCCGCGCAGGAACGGATGGTCCGGGTAGTTCAGCTTGAGCACGCGCTCGGCGTCGTCGGCGAGCTTGTCCTGGCCGAGCTTGCGATAGCTCTCGATCATGATCGCGAGCGCGTCACCGGCCTGCGGCGACTGCGGATAGGTCTCGATGATCGCCTTCGCGCGGTTCGACGCGGCGACGAACGCGTTGCGCTTCAGGTAGAACAGCGCGACGTTCAGGTCGGCCTGCGCGAGCGCGTTGCGCAGGTAGATCATGCGCTGGCGGCCGTCGTCCGCGTAGCGGCTCTGCGGATAGCGCGTGACCAGCGCGGAGAAATCGTCGAACGACTGGTGCAGGTTCGCCTGGTCGCGCTTGGTCATGTCGCGGCTGAAGTAGCGCTCGAGCAGGCCGCCGGAGCGATTGAAGTTGATCAGACCGCGCAGGTAGTACGCGTAGTCGACGTGCTTGTGCGTCGGATAGGTCTTGATGAAGCGGTTGATCGTCGAGTACGCGTCGTCGGACTTGTCGTCCTTGTACTGCGCATACGCGAGGTTGATCTGCGACTGCTCGGTGTACGCGCCGAACGGGAAGCGCGAGATCAGGCGCTGGAACGTGCGCGCGGCGAGGTCGTAGTTCTGCGCGTCGATCGCGTCGACGCCGCGCTGGTACAGCTGCTCGACCGGCAGCGTGTCCATCGGATCGCCTTTCTTGCCGCGATGGAACAGGGAGCAACCGGCCAGCGCGGCGAACAGCACGATCAGCGCGGCGCGCAGGACGATACGGAAACCGGGGGAGACTCGCATGCGGATGGCAGGCTCTGCGATGATGAGAACGGTGGCCCGGCGGCAGCCGGGCGTCTCGGGACGCATCCGGCTCCGATGCGGCGCGCGCGCCGTAGCGGCGGCCGCGCCGGACCTCGAACGGCGATCATAACCCGAACCCGCCCCGCGCTGAAAACGAACGAACGACCCGGAACGACGCATGACCGAGCCCGAATCCCGTCTGAACGCGCACGTGCCGATCGAGCTCGGCGGCCGCCGCTTCGACCAGGTGCTCGCCGAGCTGTTCCCGGACTACTCGCGCTCGCGCTTGTCCGAGTGGATCAAGTCCGGCTCGGCGCGTCTCGACGGCCGCCAGGTCGCGCCGCGGCACGTCGTGCACGGCGGCGAGCAGGTCGAGCTGACCGTGCACCTGCGACGCGAGATCGGCGCCGAGGCCGAGCCGATCGCGCTCGACATCCGCTACGAGGACGCGGACCTGATCGTCGTCGCCAAGCCGCCGGGCCTCGTCGTGCATCCGGGCGCCGGCAACGCGGCCGGCACGCTGCAGAACGCGCTGCTGCACCACGACCCAACGCTCGCCTCGATTCCGCGCGGCGGCATCGTGCACCGGCTCGACAAGGACACCTCCGGTCTGCTCGTCGTCGCGCGCTCGTTGCGCGCGCACACGTCGCTCGTCGCCCAGCTCGCCGCGCGCGAGGTGCATCGCCAGTACGCCGCGGTCGTCTACGGCGCGCTGATCGCCGGCGGCCGCATCGACGCGCCGATCGGCCGTCATCCGCGCGACCGCCTGAAGCAGGCCGTGCGCGCGGACGGCCGCGACGCGGTCACGCACTATCGCGTGCGCGAGCGCTTCCGTGCGATGACGTTGGTCGAGTGCCGGCTCGAGAGCGGGCGCACGCATCAGATCCGCGTGCACATGGCGCACGTCCGCCATCCGCTCGTCGGCGACGCGCAGTACGGCGGCCAGCTGAAGCTGCCGAAGGGCGCGGCGCCGGAGCTCGTCGACGCGTTGCGCGCGTTCCGGCGCCAGGCGCTGCACGCGGAGCGGCTCGAGTTCGCGCACCCGAAGACCGGCAAGACCGTCGCGTTCGAGGCCGAACTGCCGGCCGACATGCAGGCGCTGCTCGCGGCGCTGCGCGCCGACGCGCGCGCGGGCGCTTGAGCCGGGCGCCGGCGCCGGCCGGGTTCGTCGTGCCGGACTGGCCGGCGCCGCCGAGCGTGCGTGCCTGCGTGACGACGCGCGCGCTCGCCGGCGCATCGGCGCCGCCGTTCGACCGCTTCAACCTCGGCGACCGCTGCGGCGACGCGCCGGCCGCGGTCGCCGCGAACCGCGCCGCGCTGGTCACGCTCGCGCAGCTGCCGGCGCCGCCGCGCTGGCTGCGCCAGGTGCACGGCGCGCGCGTCGTCGACGCCGACGGTGCGGCCGGCGGCGAGGCGCCGCAAGCCGACGCGGCGGTCACGCATCGCGCCGGCGCCGTGCTCGCGATCCTGACCGCGGACTGCCTGCCGGTGATCTTCTGCAGCGACGACGGCGGCGCGGTCGGCGCCGCGCACGCGGGTTGGCGCGGCGTCGCCGCCGGCGTGCTCGAGGCGACGGTCGCGGCGCTGCGCGTGGCGCCGGCGCGGCTGCTCGCGTGGATCGGGCCCGGCATCGGCGCCGCGTCGTACGAAGTCGGCGCCGAGGTGCGCGACGCGTTCGTCGGCGCCGACGCGCGCGACGCCGACGCGTTCGTCGCGACGCGGCTCGGCCACTGGCGCTGCGATCTGTCCGCGCTGGCGCGTCGGCGCCTCGCCGCGGCCGGCGTCGAGCGCGTGCACGGCGGCGCATTCGACACGTATCGCGACGAGCGCTTCTACTCGTACCGCCGCGAGCGTGCGACCGGACGCTTCGCGACGCTGATCTGGATCGCGCCGTGACGACGTCGCTCTTGCGCGTCGGCGTGCGCGCGGGTGCCTGCACGGCCGGCGCGTGCACGTGCCGCGACCGCGTTCCGACGAGGGACGCGAAGCGCGTGACCGCGCGCTGAGGTCTCGCCGCGATGCCGGCGCCGGCCGCTCGCGCGGCGCAGGTCGCGCGCGGATTCGATTTGGATAATCCGAACGCGCCGGCGCCGGGCGATCCCGATCGTGCGCGGACCGGCGTCGAGCGGTACGGCCGCGGCGTTCGGCGCATCGCCGCGCGGGCTCGCGCGCGTCTGCGCGCGGCGCGCACGGCCGCGGCGGCCGCGTTCTCGCGACGCCTGCGCGACCCGTCGGATCGGCCGCGCCGCGCGAGCCGCTTGGCGCCGGCAGCGGCACCGCGCGCCCGCTTCGTCGAGCGAATCGGCACGACGCACGCGGTCGCGACACGGCGCACGCGGATGCGTGCGCGCGGCACCGGAGCACGGCCGCCGCGGGTGCGAGTGCGGCCGCGAGCCGCGATGCCGCGTGCGTGCGGCGCGGACCGCCGCGCAGCGTGCGCAGCGCCGGTTTTCGCTTGAATCGTCGTGCCGCGAGCCGCATCTTGCGCGCCAGCACGCCGCCGATGCGCGGCGATTCCGTTTCCGAAGAGGACATCCGCAACCATGCGAAT
The DNA here is from genome assembly GCA_036398645.1 of Dokdonella sp. Taxonomy (GTDB): domain Bacteria; phylum Pseudomonadota; class Gammaproteobacteria; order Xanthomonadales; family Rhodanobacteraceae; genus Dokdonella_A. The sequence goes on from DASWOS010000107.1 coordinate 10,508, forward strand.
GGACAAGCT
>DASWOS010000108.1:0-10593 GCA_036398645.1 Dokdonella sp.
GGCCGAGCGCGCGCACGAGGTCGCCGTACGCGTCAAGCGCGGCACGATCCGCGGCCGCGGCGCGAATCAGACGCGCTACCTGCACGCGATCACGACGCACGACGTCAACTTCGGCGTCGGCCCGGCCGGCACCGGCAAGACCTACCTCGCGGTCGCGATGGCGGTCGACGCGCTGAACGACAGCCGCGTGCAGCGGCTGATCCTGGTCCGGCCGGCGGTCGAGGCCGGCGAGAAGCTCGGCTTCCTGCCCGGCGACCTGACGCAGAAGGTCGATCCGTACCTGCGCCCGCTGTACGACGCGCTGTACGAGATGCTCGGCATCGAGAAGGTCGGCAAGCTGATCGAGCGCAACGTCATCGAGATCGCGCCGCTCGCGTACATGCGCGGGCGTACGCTGAACGACTCGTTCGTGATCCTCGACGAGGCGCAGAACACGACGATCGAGCAGATGAAGATGTTCCTGACCCGCATCGGCTTCGGCTCGGTCGCGGTCGTGACCGGCGACCTGACCCAGACCGACCTGCCGCGCCACGTGAAGTCGGGCCTGCGCGACGCGATCGAGGTGCTGCACGGCGTCGACGGCGTTAGCTTCACGTTCTTCACCGCGCACGACGTCGTGCGCCACCCGCTCGTGCAGCGCATCGTGCGCGCGTACGAGCGCCGCGACGAGACCGCCGCACGCGGCGACGACGCCGCCGCGGCCGGCGCCGATGCCGGCTGAGCCGGCGCCCGCACGGCGCCGCCGCACCGCCGCGCCGCCGCTCAGGCTCTGGCTGCGCAACGAGGCCGGCCGCCGCGGCGTCCCGCTCAGGCGCTCGTTCGAGCGCTGGATCGGCGCGATCCCGGACCTCGCCGGGCGCCGCGCCGAGGTGAACCTGCTGATCGTCGGCGCGGCGGCCGCGCGGCGCTACAACCGCGAATTCCGCGGCCGCGACTACGCGACGAACGTGCTGAGCTTCCCGTGGCAACCGCTGCCGGGCGCGCCGGCCGCGCTGCTCGGCGACCTCGTCCTCTGCGCGCCGGTCGTCGCGCGCGAGGCGCGCGAGCAACGCAAGCCCGCGCGCGACCATTTCGCGCATCTCGCGATCCACGGCACGCTGCACCTGCTCGGCTACGACCACGAGAGCGCGGCCGACGCCGAGCGCATGGAAGCGCTCGAACGGCGCGTGCTGGCGCGCCTCGGCATCGCCGACCCGTACGCCGAACGCGCTTGAAAACGCTCCGTGGACGGCCATTTGCTACACTTCCGGCCCGCCCGCACGGGTTCGCGTCCCACACCAGATGAGCGAGGATCCCCCTAGTACCCCCCCGCCCCGATCATGGTTCGAGCGCATCGCGCAGGCGCTCTCCGGAGAGCCGCAGAGCCGCGAGGAGCTGATCGAGGAGCTGCGCCACGCGCAGGCGAACGGTCTGCTGTCGAACGACACGTTGTCGATGGTCGAAGGCGCGATCGAGGTCGCCGACCTCACCGTCGCCGACGTCATGGTGCCGCGCGCGCAGATGGTGTCGCTGCCGATCGACGCGCCGCTGGCGCAGGTGCTCGAGATCGTCATCGAGTCCGGCCACTCGCGCTTCCCGGTGCACGGCGAGGACAAGGACGAGATCCTCGGCGTGCTGCTCGCGAAGGACCTGCTGCGCTGCATGCGCAACGGCGCGGCGCAGGACATCCGCCCGCTGCTGCGGCCGGTCACGATGATCCCGGAATCGAAACGGCTGAACATCCTGCTGAAGGAGTTCCGCCTGTCGCGCAACCACATGGCGATCGTCGTCGACGAGTACGGCGGCGTCGCCGGCCTCGTCACGATCGAAGACGTACTCGAGCAGATCGTCGGCGACATCGACGACGAGCACGACGACGACGACGACGAGCAGACGCTGATCCAGCCCGGCGCGAACGGCGAGTTCCTCGTCAACGCGCTGACGCCGATCGCGGAGTTCAACGAGCGCTTCGGCAGCCATTTCAGCGACGAGGAGTTCGACACGATCGGCGGCATGGTCACCGCCGAGATCGGTCATCTGCCGGAGACCGGCGAGGAGACCGAGATCGGCGGCCTGCACTTCCAGGTGACCAAGGCCGACGCGCGGCGCGTGCACCAGTTCTCGGTGCGGGTGCACGAGGCGTGAGCCCGCCGCGCCGGAGCGCCGCGCGTGCGCGCGTCGCGGCCGGCCTGCGCACGGCCGCGCTCGCGCTCGTCCTGCTGCTCGCCGCCGTACGCGCGCCGGCGCAGCCCGTCGCGCCGGCCGCGTCCCCCGCCGCGGCGCCGACGCCCGGGCTCGAGATCGGCCTGCTGACGATCGGTCCCGGCGAGATCTTCTTCGAGCGCTTCGGCCACAACGCGATCGTCGTGCGCGATCCGGCGCGCGGCACCGCGGTCGCGTACAACTACGGCATCTTCGACTTCGAGCAGCAGGACTTCATGCTGAACTTCGCGCGCGGCGTGATGCGCTACCGCATCGCGGTCGACGACCTCGACGACGACCTCGCGATGTACCGCGCCGAAGGCCGCTCGATCGTCGAGCAGCCGCTCGACCTCGAGCCGCGCGAGGCGCAGGCGCTGGTCGACTTCCTCGACTGGAACGCGCGGCCGGAGAACGCGTTGTACCGCTACGACTACTTCGCCGCGAACTGCTCCACGCGCGTGCGCGACGCGCTCGACCGCGCGCTCGACGGCGGCCTGCACGCGCAGAGCCGCGGCCGCTCGCGCGGCTACACGTATCGTCTCGACGCGCTGCGGCTGATGGCGCCGCAACCGTGGTTGATGCTGCTGATCGACTTGGGCCTCGGTCCGTACGCGGACCAGCGCATCGACTTCTGGCAGGAGAGCTTCGTGCCGCAGACGCTGAGCGACGTCGTCGCCGAGGCGACGCGGCCGGCCGCCGACGGCAGCGCCCGGCCGCTCGCCGGCGCGCGCGCGCTGCTCGCGCCGGGCCGTGTCGAGGAACCGCCGGCGCTGCCGCCGGATCTGCGCTGGCCGTTCCTGATCCTCGGCCTCGGCGCCGGCGCGGCGCTGTACGCGGCCGGGCGCCGGCGCGGCGCCGCGCGCGTGCCGCTCGCGCTCGTCGCGATCGTTTTCGAGCTGTTCTGCGGGCTCGGCGGGCTCGTGCTGCTGTTCCTCTGGCTCGCGACCGCGCACCGCGCGGCCTGGCGCAACGAGAACCTGCTGCTGCTGAACCCGTCGTGCCTGCTGCTGCTGCCGGCCTGGATCGCGTACGCGCGGCGGGCGCGGCCGCTGCCGCGCTGGCCGCGCGCGATCGCCTGGTTCGTCGTGCTCGCCGCCGCGTTCGCGCTGTTCTCGAAGATCCTGCCGACGTTCGCACAGGCGAACCTGCACTGGATCGTGCTGTTCCTGCCGATTCATGCCGCGCTCGCGCTCGTGCTCTCCGGCACGGCGCGCGCGGCGCGCGCATGACCGCGCGGCGCGCCGCGACGGCGGCCGCCGCGCTGGCTGCGCTGTTGATCGCCGCGGCCACGCTGCGCCCGCGGCACGCGCCGACGCCGACGCCGACGCCGCGCAGCGCGACCGCGATCGCGTCGCCGCCGGCCGCGCACAGGCGCGCGTGGCCGCTGCCGCCGGCGCCGGACGCCGCGGCGATCTCGGTCGATCCGCAGCAGAGCGCACGGACGTGGCAGCGCCGCGCGCATCGCGTCGTCGCGGCAAAGCGCGCGCGGCGGTTCGGCGCCGAGATCGGACGACTGCTCGAACGCGCGCCGAACGACGCCTGGGCCGCGCTGCGCGATCGCGCCGAAGACGGCGACGGCGCGAGCGCGGTCGCCGCGACGCTGCTCGCCCAGGAATGCGCGGCGCTCGTCGCATGGCCGGCGTCGGCGCGCAGCGCGCAGAGCGGCTACGCGGACCGGCTCGGCGCGTCCGCACTGCCGCCGGACTGGATCGCGTTCTTGCGCTCGGTCGACGCGCTCGCGCAGGACGAGCTGAACGCGCGCATCGCGAGCTGCGCCGGCGTCGGCGACACGACCGGCCTGCTGCGCCTCGCCCTCGCGCGCCTGCTCGTGCCGGACGACCCGCTCGCGCAGCTCGCCGACGCGACGACCGGCGAGGAGCCGATCGACGTGTTGCGCGATCGCGCCGCGCGCAGCGGCAGCGACGCCGACCGGCTCGCGCTCGGCGAGCGGCTGCTGGCCTCGGCCGATGCGACCGAGCGCCAGCAGGGCCTCGCGCTGGTCGAACCGCTGGCTGGCGCCGACGCCGACGCGGCCGGGTTCCTCGCGCGCTGCTTCGCGCAAGGCTGTCCGTTCCGCTACGGCGACGCCGATCCGGCCGCGGCCGCGGCCTGGCTCGAGCGCGCGGCGGGGCTCGGCTTCGGGCCGGCGCTCGAGCGACGCATCGCCGAGCTCGACGCCGCCGGCCGGACCGGCGACGCCTGGGCGTGGTCGCTGTACCGGCTCGATCTCGCCCTCGCCGGCTGCTTCGAGTTCGGGCGACCGACGATCCTCGCGCTCGGCGGCGCCGCCGAAGCCGCCTTCGCGTTCGAACGCCGGCTCAGCGCGCCGGAGCGCGCGCGCGGCACCGCGCTCGCGCGCGAGATCGCCGCGACCTGGACCGCGGCGGCGCTCGCCGGGACGGCCTGCGCCGGCTGAGATCTCGCGCGCCTTCGCGGCGCGGCCGGCGCCCGGGCCTCGGCGTCTCGACCACGACGGAGCGCTGCGAAACGGCATCGCCGGACGTCGCAGCAGGCCGGCGCCCGTCGCGCGCGCGCGCAGGTACGCCGCGATCGCGCCGACGCGGCACCGGCGCGACGTTTCCTCACCCGCGATTGCCGCCGTCATGCCGGCGGCGGCATCATCGGCGCATGGGACTCAATCCGACGCTGCCGTCCGATCCGACCTCGACCGAACCGATGGTCGTCAACTGCGTCGCGTACTCGGCCGACGGGCACAAGCTGCGCGACATCACGATCGAGGAGATCAGCGACATCCTCGAGACGCCGGACCAGTGGGTCTGGGTCGGCCTGCGCGAGCCCGACGAGGGCCTGCTCGAGAAGCTGCAGGAGGAGTTCGGCCTGCACGAGCTCGCCGTCGAGGACGCGCACACCGCGCACCAGCGCGCGAAGATCGAGGTCTACGGCGATTCGCTGTTCATCGTCGCGCACACCGCGCAGACCGTGAACGGCAAGATCGCGTTCGGCGAGACGCACATCTTCGTCGGCCGGCGCTACATCGTGACCGTGCGCCACGGCGCGTCGCTGAGCTACGCGACCGCGCGGCGCGGCTGCGAGCAGACGCCGGAGCTGATGCGGCTCGGGCCGAGCTACTCGCTGTACGCGGTGCTCGACTTCGTCGTCGACAACTTCTTCCCGATCGTGCGCGAGTTCCGCGAGGAGCTGCAGGAGCTCGAGGAGGAGGTGTTCCAGGACACGTTCAAGCGCGAGACGATCCGCCGGCTCTACGAACTCAAGAAGGAGCTCGTCACGCTGCGCCTCGCGATCGCGCCGATCCAGGACATCCTGAACCAGCTCGTGCGCCAGTACCCCGGCATCATCCGCGACGAGGTGCGGCCGTACTTCCGCGACGTCTTCGACCACGCCGCGCGCATCAACGAGTCGACCGACACGATGCGCGAGATGCTGACCGCGGCGATCAGCGTGAACCTCGCGCTGGTCGGCGTCGCGCAGAACGAGGTCGTCAAGCGGCTCGCCGGCTGGGCCGCGCTGCTCGCCGCGCCGACGCTGCTCGCGAGCTGGTACGGCATGAACTTCCACCACATGCCCGAGCTCGACAAGCCGTGGGCGTATCCCGCGATGATCGGCACGACGATCGGCATCTGCGTCGTGCTGTACTGGCTGTTGCGGCGCGCCGACTGGCTCTGAGCGCGACGGCGGCGCCATCCGTCGCCGCGATCGGCGGCCGGGCGGCGGGCCGTGACCCGACCGTCCGCCGGCAAGTGGCCGGAGCGTCGGGCGCATCGGCCGGGTGCCCTGCCCGAGCGGAGCGGCCGGCGCGCGGCGCTGCGGCCGTGCGCCGCACTCGTCACGGTTCGAAGTCGTCGGCGAAGATCACGTCGCTCGGCACGACGTCGAGCGTGACGCCGTCGAACCAGCCGACCGTGGTCGTCGGCGAAGCGACGCCGTTCTCGACGACGAACGGCGTGATCGCGATCGAACTGAGGTAGGTCCAGTCCGCCGCCGACACCGTGATCAGCGCGGGCGCAGCCGGGCGCACCCAGGCATTCTGCGTGGTCAGATGCAGATCGCCCGCCGCATCGGCCGCGCCGAGCGTGCATTCCTCGCCGCCCGCGCGACGGAATTCCCAGAGCAGGCGCACCGCGTCGCGGCTCGCCGCCGGGCCGGCGCCCGAGCGCCCCCAGCCGTTCAGCACATAGGTCCCGGGTCCGGGCAGGTGCACGCACTGAGTGAGCCCGTAGACGCGCTGGCCGGGAGCGGTGTCGTCCAGCCGCACCATCGCCGAACCGGAGCCGGCGCCGCCCGACGCATTCTGCGTCGAATCCCAGCTCGACACGTTCGTGCCGTTGCTCCACATCGCGAGGCCGTCGTCGAAATCGCCGTTCAGCACCAGCGGCAGCAGGGTCTGGCGCTCGATCGCACCGATGTCGCTCGGCCCGCGGCTGTTCTCGACCACCGGCAGATCGACGACGCGGTTGCGGCCGTACAGGTCGAGGGTGTCGCCGCCGAGCGTCGGCGCCGCATCGACCGCCGGAGAGGCTGCGCGCAACGCGTAGTCGCCGTTCCCGGGGTCCACGAAGCGCGGTTCCGCGACGACGGCCTCGGGGCCGGAGCCGGCGAGGCTGCCGACTTCGCTGACGATGTCGGTCAGGTACGACAGCGGCTCGCCGGCGGTTTCGAGCGTGGTCTTGCCCGGCTGCCAGATGATCGAGCGCCGGATCCAGCACCCGTCCGGGCCCCAGGCGCGGAACTTCAGCACCGAGTCCGCGCCGATCGAGTTGCCGGCCACCGTGGCGTTGTCGAGCTGGACGACGATGCCGTCGTCCCAAGTGTCGTCGTCGACGCCGAGCACGCGCTCGTTCAGTACGTTGTCGGCGATCAGCACGTGGTCCAGCTCGACGTCGATCGATCCCGAGGAGCCGTGTGCGCGCACGAGGTCGCGTCCGCGGTTGCGCACGATCGCGATGCGTCTCATATCGGTCCAGGACCATTTGCGCACGTCGATGATCCCACCGGACGCCTCGCCGTGCTCGTCCTCGGCGACGTTGTCGGCGATCGCGCCGCACGGCGCGTCGACCGGGCACGGCACCGTGCCGGGAGGCGCGGCATCTCTGTTGAACCAGACGTCGGCGCCTTGAGATCCTCCGTGGAACAGCGCCGCGCCCTGCGGCGCGACGTTGTCCTCGATGAACGCATACCAGGCGAGGATCTTGGAGCTGCGCCCTGCTTCGAAATACACGCCGCCGCCGGCGACGGATGCGCTGTTGCTCTTGATGCGCACCGGCTGCGCGGCATTCGTCGTGAACAGCTGCAGCACCGCGTCCTCGTCGTGCGCGACGACCGCCACGCCGCCGCCGTAGCGCGCGTCGTTGAGATAGATCGGCCCGGCCGAGCCGATTCCGCCGCTGCCGATGTACGCATACGCCGGCAGGTCGCCGCTCAGCACCATCAGCCCGCCGGCGTAGCCGCCGTCGTATTCGCCGGTCGAGGTGTTCAGCACGCCCGGCGCATGGTTGCCGGCGATCCAGCTGTCGGGCGCGACCATGGTCATTTCGAGGCCGTCGTCGTAGACGCCGCCGCCGCTGTAGCGCGCCGTGTTGGCGAGGATCTGCACGCCCTCGCCGATCACGAGCTCGGCGTCGCGGCCGGTGCCCTGCGCGTAGATGCCGCCGCCGTAGCCGGCGCTGTTCGCGGTGATCGTGCTGTGGTCGATCTGGAGGATGCCGTCGCCCTTGAAGTAGATGCCGCCGCCGTAGCCGCGGCCGTCCTCGTCGCCGCCGCGGATCGTCAGCCAGGCGAGCCTGACCAGCGCGCCGCTGTCGGCGGTGATCCGGAACACCGGCTCGGTCGCGCCGCCGGCGCCGTCGATCGTCGTCAGGTTGCCGTCGCTCGCCGCCTGCGCACAGTCGGCGAAGCCGCCGGTGATCTCGAGTTCCTGGCTCGTCGACAGCGTCAGCGCCTGCTGCGTGTAGCTCCGGTTGCGCGCGACGCGGATCGTGTCCGCGCCGGGATGGCTTTCGGCCGACGTGATCGCGTCCGCGATCGTCGCGTGCGTGCAGGCGCCGTCCGCGCCGACCGTGTAGACGGCGGCCTGCGCCGGCCGCGCGGCGAGTGCGGTCAGCAGCGAAATGAAGAACACGAAGCGAGCGGCCATGGGGTGATGTCTCCGAAGATGCGCGTTGGCGGCTTCGGATAACGCCGTTCCGGCGTCGCGCGTGCCATGCGTTCTCGCGAGCATGCGAACCTCCGCCGTGCCGGCGCGGCCGCGAGCTCGCCGGCCGGCGAAGCCTGGCCGGCCCGCGCGTCGACGATTCGAATCTCGGTGCGATGCTCGAGCGAGCGCCGCCGGCCGGATCCGCCGCGCGGCGAGCCGCGCAAGAAAACGCGTTACCCGCGGCCCCCGTCGCCGTGCCCCCTTCTTGCGATATTCGCGAGCCGTCCGATCGAGCGGCCGGCGCGTGCGCGGAACGAGCGCCTATTGCAAGCGCGCCTCGAGGGCGCGCGCGTACGGCGACGCCGATGCGCGCAGCAGCGGGCGCACCTCGGCGGCGAGCGCGGCCGCTTCGCCGTGGCGCCCCTGCCCGCGCAGCGCGGCAGCGAGCGCCGCCTCGACTTCGAGCACGCGCGGGTCGTCGGCCGGATACGGCGGGCTGCGCACGGCCAACGCTTCGCGCAATGTTCGTTCGGCGGCCTTCGCGGCGGCGAGCGCGAGCTGCGCCTCGGCGAGCGCGAACAGCGGCGCGCCGAGCGCCGGATGCGCGCGCGGGAACGCCCGGCGCGCGTAATCGACGGCGCTCGTCGCCGTCGCCAGTGCCTCCGCGAGCGCGCCGTTCGCCCGCTGCGCGTCGCTGAATGCGGCGAGCGCCATCGGGCGATACGGATGGCCGGCGCCTATGTCCGGACCGAATGCGGCGACCGCGCGTTCGCTCTCCGCGAGCGCCTCGGCGACGCGATGCTCGCGCAACAGCACCCAGCCGAGCTCGGCGTGCGCCAGGGCCGAGTTCGGCGATCCGGCCGGCTCGCTGTCCGCGAAGATCGAGAGGGACTCGCGCAGCGCCGCTTCGGCATCGCCGAGGCGATCTGTCAGCCGGTACGGCACGCTCATGCGGCTCAGCGCGCCGGCGCGCCAGGAGCTGCGTTCGCCCTGCGACCGCGTCGCGACGTCGAGCGCCTTCGCATACGCGCGCAGCGCGTCGTCGAAGCGTCCCTGCTCCTGGTAGTCGCGGGCGATGGCGTTCCACAACACCATCTGATCGCGATCGTGCAGCGCGCCCGCCTCGGTTCCGCGGGCGAGCAGCGCCAGTCTCTGCGGCAACGCCTCGGCGTAGCGGCCTGCCGCTTCGATCACGTAGAGCAGATTGGCCTCGACGGTCATCGTGTCGTGATTGTTCGCGCCGACCGTCGCTTCGCGGATCGCGAGCGCGCGGCGCAGCGCCGCTTCGGCACCGGCGAGATCGCCCTTGTCCTCGAGCATGTTGCTGTATTCGTTCAGCGCATGAGCGACGCGGTTGCTGCTTTCGCCGAAGCCGAGGCGATAGCCCTCGATCGCGTTGCGGAACGCGCGCTCGGCCTCGTCGTAACGGCCCTGCTCGCCGAGTTCGTCGCCGAGCTGCAACCACTGATCGGCGACGTACTCGCTGGCGCGGCCGAGCGCGGCCTCGTCGCCGGCGAGATTCGCGCGCAGCATCGCCTCGACGCCTTTGCGATCGCCTTTCCCGATCAGCGCCTGCGCGATCATCTGGTGCGCGTTGGCGACGTCCGCGGCGTCCGGCAGCGCCGCCTGACCGAGCAGCGACAGCGCCTGCCGCGCATGTCCGAGCGCCGCGTCGTAGGCGTTGGTTTCGACCTCGATCAAGGCCATGCCGGTCAATGCGCGCACGCGCACCTCGGTCGGCACGCCGCGGCCGGCGCTCGCTTCGAGCGCGCGCCCGAGCAGGCGGCGCGCCTCGTCGAACTCGCCGATCTCGATGTCGAGCTGGCCGAGCAGGGTCAATACGTCGGCTTCGAGCGCCGGCTCGTCGCGCAGGCCGCTGTCGACCTGCTTCTCGCCCTTGGCGAGCAATTCCTGCGCCGTGATCGGCTGGCCGCCGCGGACGTCGGGACTCGCATTCTCGAAGACGCCGACCATGAACTGCCGCACCGCGTCGGCTCGATTGGCGTGCGCCTGCGCGATCGCCGCGTGCGTGTGCGCGATGCGCGCCTGCCACAGCGCGAGGCCGAGCGAGGCGAGCACCGCGAGCACGAGCGCGACGGTCGTCGCGACGCCGCCCTTGTGGCGCAGCACGAACTTGCGCGCGCGGTACCAGCGCGTCGGCGCGCGCGCACGCACCGGCCGACCGTCGAGCAGGCGCTCGACGTCGTCGGCGAACGCGGCGGCCGAAGCGTAGCGGCGCGCCGGATCGGCCTCGACCGCCTTCAGCACGATCGCGTCGACGTCGCCGCGGAGCTGCCGGC
>DASWOS010000109.1:0-18343 GCA_036398645.1 Dokdonella sp.
GACGCAGGTTGACGACCGTGCGGAATCCGGCGCTCTTGAGCGCCTCGATGCGATCGGGCGTCACCGGCCCGGTGACCGAGACATCGGCGGTCAGCCGTATCGGCGCATTCGGATCCGGCGCCGAACGGCATCCGGCGACGCCGGCGGCGACGAGCGCCGCCGCGGCGAGCGCCGACCAGGTCCAGCGAACCGCGTGTGCTGCCATCGGCTCAGGCCTCCTCGACCTCGACCGCGGGCAACGGCGACTCGCCGCTCTTGACCAGCAGCTTCGCACGCAGCTGCGCGTCGATCGCCGCGGCGATCTCCGGATGCTCGCGCAGGTACTGGCGCACGTTGTCCTTGCCCTGGCCGATGCGCTCGCCGTTGTAGCTGTACCACGCGCCGGACTTCTCGACGAGGTTGTTGTTGACGCCGAGCTCGATCAGCTCGCCCTCGCGCGAGGAGCCCTCGCCGTACAGGATCTCGAACTCGGCCTGACGGAACGGCGGCGCGACCTTGTTCTTGACGACCTTGACGCGCGTCTCCGAGCCGATGACCTCCTCGCCGCGCTTGACCGAGCCGATGCGGCGTATGTCGAGGCGCACCGACGCGTAGAACTTCAGCGCGTTGCCGCCGGTCGTCGTCTCCGGATTGCCGAACATCACGCCGATCTTCATGCGGATCTGGTTGATGAAGATCACGAGCGTGCCGGACTTCTTGATGTTCGCGGTCAGCTTGCGCAGCGCCTGGCTCATCAGGCGCGCCTGCAGGCCGACGTGCGAGTCGCCCATCTCGCCTTCGATCTCGGCCTTCGGCGTCAGCGCCGCGACCGAGTCGATGACGACGACGTCGACCGCGTTCGAGCGCACCAGCATGTCCGCGATCTCGAGCGCCTGCTCGCCGGTGTCCGGCTGCGAGACGAGCAGATCGTCGACGTTGACGCCGAGCTTCTCGGCGTAGCTCGGATCGAGCGCGTGCTCGGCGTCGACGAACGCGGCCGTGCCGCCGTTGCGCTGGCAGTTCGCGATGACCTGCAGCGTCAGTGTCGTCTTGCCGGACGACTCGGGTCCGTAGATCTCGACGACGCGGCCGCGCGGCAGGCCGCCGACGCCGAGCGCGATGTCGAGGCCGAGCGAGCCGGTCGAGACCACGTCGATCGCCTCGTCGGTCTTGTCGCCCATGCGCATGACCGCGCCTTTGCCGAACTGCTTCTCGATCTGACTCAGTGCCGATGCGAGCGCGCGGCGCTTGTTGTCGTCCATTGCCTTGACCTCTTCGATGCGGTTCATGCGGCGAGCCTGCCGCGAACGCGTCTCACCAGCCGAGACGCCGATGAAGAACGGCTCGGATTATCCCACAGCGCCGGCGCGGCGCGGTCCGCGAGCGCCGCGTCAGCTCGTAAGAATCCGCCGCACGCCGTCGAGCGCGGCGGCGACGGTGCGGCGGCGCACCGCGTCGCGGTCGCCATCGAAGTGGAACAGCTCCGACTGCGCATACCCGCCGCGGCGCTTCCAGCCGATCCAGACCGTGCCGACCGGCTTCTCCGGCGTGCCACCGCTCGGACCGGCGACGCCGGTGACCGCGATCGCGACGCCGGCGCCGTAGCGCGCGAGCGCGCCGGAGACCATCTCGACGACGGTCTCCCGGCTGACCGCGCCGGTCCGCTCGAGCGTCTGCGGACGCACGCCGAGCAGCGCTTCCTTCGCCTGGTAGCTGTACGCGACGACGCCGCACTCGAACCACAACGAGCTGCCGGCGACGTCGGTCAGCGCCTTCGCGATCCAGCCGCCGGTGCACGACTCCGCGGTCACGAGGCTCTGGCCGCGTGCGAGCAGGCAGTCGGCGATCGTCTGCGCCTGCTCGCGCAGCATCGCGTCGGTCGGTACGGGCAACGCGGACATGCGGACTCCGAGCCACGACGAGTCGCGGCGGACTCGAACGAGCGCCGAGCATAGCGCAGGCGTCCCGCGGCGGCGCCGGCCCGCGCCACCGCGGCGCGAAGCCGCGCGCGCGGTCCGCCGCGCGGCGCGGACCGCGCGGCCGCGGTCACGCCGCCCGCGCGGCTTCGGCGCGCATCGCCGCGGCCGCGCGCACCATCGCCGCGAGCGCCGCCTTCGTCTCCGCCCATCCGCGCGTCTTCAGGCCGCAGTCCGGATTGACCCAGATCTGCTCGGCGGCGAGCACGGCGCGCGCCTTGCGCAGCAGCGCGGTCATCTCGTCGACGTCGGGCACGCGCGGCGAGTGGATGTCGTAGACGCCGGGGCCGATCTCGTTCGGATAGCGGAAGCGGACGAACGCGTCGAGCAGCTCCATGCGCGAGCGCGAGGTCTCGATCGAGATCACGTCGGCGTCCATCGCGGCGACCGCGTCGACGATGTCGTTGAACTCCGAGTAGCACATGTGCGTATGGATCTGCGTCGCGTCGGCGACGCCGGCCGCGGCGATGCGGAAGCACTCGACGGCCCAGTCGAGATACGCGCGCCAGTCGCGGCGGCGCAGCGGCAGGCCCTCGCGCAGAGCCGGCTCGTCGATCTGGATCACGCCGATGCCGGCGCGCTCGAGATCGCGCACCTCGTCGCCGAGCGCGAGCGCGATCTGCCGGCACGTGCGCGCGCGCGGCTGGTCGTCGCGCACGAACGACCACTGCAGGATCGTGACCGGTCCGGTCAGCATGCCCTTCATCGGCTTTTCCGTCAGCGACTGCGCGTAGCGCGACCAGCGCACGGTCATCGGCGCCGGGCGCGCGACGTCGCCGAACAGGATCGGCGGCTTCACGCAGCGCGAGCCGTAGCTCTGCACCCAGCCGTTCTTCGTGAACGCGAAGCCGTCGAGGCGCTCGCCGAAGTACTCGACCATGTCGTTGCGCTCGAACTCGCCGTGCACGAGCACGTCGAGGCCGAGATCCTCCTGCACGCGTACGCAGCGCTCGATCTCGGCGGCAACGAACGCGTCGTACTCGGCGTCGCCGAGCCGGCCGGCACGATGCTGCGCGCGCGCCTCGCGCACCGCGTCGGTCTGCGGGAACGAGCCGATCGTCGTGGTCGGGAACGGCGGCAGGCCGAGCGCGCGCGCCTGCCGTTCGCGGCGCGCGGCGTACGGCGAGCGGCGCGCGTTCGGAACGGCATCGAGCTGCGCGAGGCGCTCGGTGACGTCGGCGCGATGCACGCGCGCCGAGCGGCGCCGCGATTCGGCCGCCGCGCGCACGTCCGCGAACGCGTCGTCGACGGCGCGGCGCCCGTCGAGCACGTCGGCGAGCCGGCGCAGCTCCCCGATCTTCTGCCGTGCGAACGCGAGCCAGCCGCGCACGTCCTCGGCCAGCGCGCGCTCGTGCTCGAGGTCGGTCGGCACGTGCAGCAGCGAGCACGACGGCGCGAGCCAGAGCCGCTCCGCGCCGACGCGGCGCCCGGCGCGCGCGGCGAGCGCGAGCGCGGCGTCGAGATCCGTGCGCCAGACGTTGCGGCCGTCGACGAGCCCGGCCGACAGCACGCGGCCGTCCGGCAACGCGTCGAGCACCGCGTCGAGCTGATCCGGCGCGCGCACGAGATCGACGTGCAGGCCCTCGACCGGCAGCGATGCGGCAAGGTCGAGATTGTCCTCGAGCGCACCGAAGTACGTCGCGAGCAGCAGCCGCGGCCGCGGCACGTCGCGCAGGAACGCGTACGCGTCGCGATACGCCGCGCGCATCGACGCGTCGAGGTCGAGCACGAGCGCCGGCTCGTCGAGCTGCACCCAGCTCGCGCCGGCGTCGTCGAGCCGGCCGAGCAGATCCGCATACGCCGGCAGCAGCGTCGCGAGCAGGTCGAAGCGGTCGCTGCCGTCGACGGTCTTCGCCAGCGCGAGCAGCGTGACCGGCCCGAGCAGCACCGGCCGCGCGGCGTGGCCGAGCGCCTTCGCCTCACGGAACGCGGCGACCGGCCCGTCGCCGCGCAGCGTGAAGCGCTGACCGCGGCGCAGCTCCGGCACGAGGTAGTGGTAATTCGTGTCGAACCATTTGGTCATCTCGAGCGCGTGCAGGTCGACGCCGCCGCGCTGCAGCCCGCGCGCCATCGCGAAGTACGCCGCGAGCGGCTCCGCGTCGGCGAGCGCGCGATAGCGCTCCGGGATCGCGTCGAACAGGAATGCGGCGTCGAGCACGTGGTCGTAAAGGCTGAAGTCGTTGCACGGCAGCAGGTCGGCGCCGGCATCGCGCTGCAGCCGCCAGTGGCGCCGGCGCAGCGCGCGCGCGACGTCGGCGAGCGCGTCGGGCGCGGCCGCGCCGCGCCAGTGCTCCTCGAGCGCGCGCTTGAGCTCGCGTCGCGCGCCGATGCGCGGAAAGCCGAGAGTGGTCACGATCGTCATGGACGTTTCCTCGTTGCGTGATGGGCAATCGAGGAACGAAGGAGCGGAGCGCCGTGCCGAGGCCGACTGCGCCGCCGACCTTCGCCCCCGCGGGCGAGCCGGAACGTTCCGCAGGCGCAAGGGCGGACGCCGCTCCGCCGGACGGCGGCGCGGACGCGCACCCCGGCGATCTCCCCGCGGAGATCCCAGGTCGAAGCGGACGGCGGCGCCGTCCGGCCGAGGCAGGTCTTCGGGCTCGCGGATCCGGCGCGGATCGCTCCGCGCCACCTCGCGCCGCCGCTTCCCAGGCGACACGCCCAGTGCGATGGCGACGCTCGTGTCCGCATACCGCTGCGGGGCAGCTCCGGATTCGCACCGGATTCCCTTTTGATCCGCCGCGCCGCCGCTCGGGCGGCGCGGAAGCACCTTCAGCGAATGGAAGGCTAGACGGATGGACGTCCGGCGTCAACGGCCGCGCGAGGAACGCTCACGCGGGCTCGCGCGCGACCTCGACGGCGCGGCCGGCGTCGTCGACCGCGACCATGACGAACTCGCCGCTGGTCGCGAGCCGAGGCTCGGCACCCGGCGACGCCTCGCAGTACAGGGCGACCTGCACGCCGAGCGAGCTGCGGCCGACGCGGACGACCTGCGCGACGAGCTCGACGATCTCGCCGAGCTTGACCGCGCGGCGGAAATCGATGCGGTCCGAGCGCGCGGTCACGACCGTGCGCCGCGCGAAGCGGCTCGCGACGAGGAACGCGGCCTTGTCCATCCAGGCCAGCGCCTGGCCGCCGAACAGCGTGCCGAGATGATTGCAATGGTGCGGGAACACGATCTCGACGAAGCGCGCCTCGGCGGACGCTGCGCTCGCGGGCGGCGCCGGCGCGGCGTCAGAACGCATGATCGAAGCCGACCTCGCCCTCGACCGCGACCTGATACGCCGACACGCGTCGCTCGAAGAAGTTCGTCAGCTCCTGCACGTCCTGCAGCTCCATGAACGGGAACGGGTTCCGTGCGCCGTAGCGCGGCGGCAGGTGCAGCATCGCGAGACGGCGGTCGGCGACGTACTCGAGGTACTGACGCATCTCCTTCAGCGTCATGCCGACGACGCCGCCGCCGAGCACGTCCTCGGCGAACTGCGTCTCGCAGTCGACGGCCTCGGCGATCATCGCGTCGACCTGCGCGGCCCACTCGGCGTCGAACAGCGCCGGTTCCTCGCGCTCGACCGTGCGCAGCACCTCGAACGCGAACGCCATGTGCGCGGACTCGTCGCGGAACACCCAGGCCGTGCCGGCGGCGAGCCCCGGCAGCAGGCCGCGCGAACGCAGGAAATAGACGTAGGCGAACGCGCCGAAGAAGAACAGCCCTTCGATGCAGGCCGCGAAGCAGGTCAGGTTCAGCAGGAAGCGGCGCCGATCGTCCGCGGAGCCGATGCGCTCGAGCGCGTGGATCGAGTCGATCCAGCGCCGGCAGAACTCGGCCTTGCGCCGGATCGACGGGATGTTCTCGACCGCGGCGAATGCCTCGGCGCGGCGCGCCGCCTCCGGGATGTAGTTGTCGAGCAGCGTCAGGTAGAACTGCACGTGCAGCGCCTCCTCGTAGAGCTGGCGCGACAGGTACATGCGCGCCTCCGGCGCGTTGACGTGCTTGTACAAGTTCAGCACGAGGTTGTTCGCGACGATCGAGTCGCCGGTCGCGAAGAACGCGACCAGACGCTCGATCAGGTGGCGCTCGGCCGGCGTCATGCGCTGCGCGAGATGCGCGAGGTCGATCTGGAAGTCGATCTCCTCGACGGTCCAGGTGTTCTTGATCGCGTCGCGATACATCTCGTAGAACTGCGGGTAGCGCATCGGCCGCAGCGTCAGGTCGAAGCCCGGATCGAGCAGCCGCGACGGCGTTCGGAATGTGGCGTTCATGGATTCCTCGAATTGAAGACGGCGCGTCAGCGCCATTTGTCCGCGTACGGCGGCGCGTGCTGCGCGATGAACGTCGCCAGGCCGCGACCGCGGCGCGCGCGCCGCTGCATCTCGGCCAGGTTCTTCGCGCCGGCGCTCGCCGCGGTGTAGCGGTAGTAGCGTTCGGCACCGTCGCGCTCGACGAACTCGACGACGAGCGAGCCGTCGCCGATCTCGAACGCGACGATGCCGGACTCGCCGCTCAGGTTTGCGTAGCGCTGCACCGCGACGCTCCGCGCGGCGGCGGCCCTACTGGCACGCCTCGCACGCCTCGGGGTTCTCGAGCGAGCAGACGACCGCCTCGGCGTCGCTGTAGGTGCGCGCCGGCGCGGCCGCGTCGACGGTCGCCTTCGCGATCCGCGTCGCCGGCCGCGAACGCAGGTAGTACGTCGTCTTCAGCCCGCGCTTCCACGCGTACATGTACATGCTCGACAGCTGGCCGATGTTCGGGCTCTCGATGAACAGGTTCAGCGACTGGCTCTGGTCGATGAACGCGCCGCGTTCGGCGGCCATGTCGATCAGCGCGCGCATCGGCAGCTCCCACGCGGTGCGGTAGATCGCCTTCAGCTCCGGCGGCAGCTCGGCGAGCGACTGCACCGAGCCTTCGGCGAGCTTGATCGCGTCGCGGACCTCGGCGGTCCACAGGCCGAGCCGCTTCAGCTCGTCGACGAGATAGCGGTTGATCTGCAGGAAGTCGCCGGACAGCGTCTCGCGCTTGAACAGGTTCGACACCTGCGGCTCGATGCACTCGTAGCAGCCGGCGATCGACGCGATCGTCGCGGTCGGCGCGATCGCGATCAGCAGCGAGTTGCGCAGGCCGTGCGCCTTGATCTCCTCGCGCAACGCGTCCCAGCGCGCCGCGTCGCGCGGCGCGAGCTTCCACGCGTCGAACTGCAGCTCGCCCTGCGCCGCGCGCGTCTCCGCGAACGCCGCGTGCGCGCCCTTCTCGCGCGCGAGCTCGAGCGAGGTGCGCAGCGCCCAGTAGTAGATCTCCTCGGCGATCCGCGCCGACAACTCGCGCGCGGCGGCGCCGTCGAACGGCAGGCGCAGCGCGAACAGCACGTCCTGCAGACCCATGACGCCGAGGCCGACCGGCCGCCAGCGCAGGTTCGACGCGCGCGCGGTCTCGATCGGATAGAAGTTCAGGTCGATCACGCGGTCGAGCTGGCGCACCGCGACCTGCACCGTGTGCGCGAGCTTGTCGAAGTCGAACGCGGCGCCGTCGTGGTGCTGGGCGAGGTTGATCGAGCCCAGGTTGCAGACCGCGGTCTCGCCGCCGGCGGTCACTTCGACGATCTCGGTGCAGAGGTTCGACAGGTGCACGACGTGGTCGCCCTTCGCGGTCTGGTTGCAGGCGCGGTTGCAGGCGTCCTTGAACGTCATCCAGCCGTTGCCGGTCTGCGCGAGCGTGCGCATCATCTTCGCGTAGAGGTCGCGCGCCTTCAGCGTCTTCTTCGCGAGCCCCTGCGCCTCGGCCTGCACGTAGGCGTCCTCGAACGCCTCGCCCCACAGGTCCGGCAGCTGCGGCACGTCCTTGGGGTCGAACAGCGACCACGCCGCATCGGCCTCGACGCGGCGCATGAACAGATCCGGGATCCAGTTCGCGAGGTTCAGATGGTGCGTGCGGCGCTGATCGTCGCCGGTGTTGTCGCGCAGCTCCAGGAACGCCTCGACGTCGGCGTGCCACGGCTCGAGGTAGATGCACGCCGCGCCCTTGCGCTTGCCGCCCTGATTGACCGCGGCGACCGACGAGTCGAGCGTCTTCAGCCACGGCACGATGCCGTTCGAGAGTCCGTTCGTCGAGCGGATCAGCGAGCCCTGCGCGCGCACGCGGTGCCAGGCGATGCCGATGCCGCCGGAGAACTTCGACAGCATCGCGACGTCCTTGTACTTGCCGTAGATCGCCTCGAGCGAGTCCTCCGGCGAGTCGAGCAGGAAGCAGCTCGACAGCTGTTCGTGGCGCGTGCCGGCGTTGAACAGCGTCGGCGAGCTCGGCACGTAGTCGAGCCGAGCGAACAGCCCGTACAGCTCGATCGCCTCGGCCGCGCTCTCGCTGAGCGCGCAAGCGACGCGCAGCCAGAACTGCTGCGGCGTCTCGATGACCTGGCGCCGCAGCGGATGCTTGAGCAGGTAGCGGTCGTAGAGCGTGCGCAGGCCGAAGTACTCGAAGCGCAGCGTGTGGTGCGCGTCGATCGCGTCGTTGAGCTTGCGCGCGTTCGCCTCGACGAACGCGAGCACGCGCTCGTTGATCAGGCCCGCGTCGAAGCCGAGCCGGATCGACTGCGAGAACGAATAGACGCCGAGGCCCTGCACCTCCTTATCGATGTAGCCGGCGAGCAGGCGCGCGGCGACCTTCGAGTACTCCGGCTCCTCGGCGATGAACGACGCGGCGGTGCGGATCGACAGCTCGTCGAGCTCGCGCGTCGTCGCGCCGTCGTAGAGGCCGGCGATCGTCTTCAGCGCGATGCGCATCGGATCGACGTCGGCGAGGCCGTCGCAGCAGCGCGCGACCGCGCGCACGATCTTGTTCAGGTCGACCGGCTCCTGCGCGCCGGAGCGCTTGGTGACGCGCATCGACGCGGGTCCGGCGTGCGGCGCGGTCAGGCGGAAGCCGGTCTGCGCCGGCGCGCCGTCGGCGCGGCGCGGCGCGTCGGCCGCGGACGGCGCTTCCGCCTCGGCGGGCGCGGCGGGGATCGAGATCTCGGGCGTGGTCATGCGTGCTCTCCCTTTCTTCGGCGGAATCGCAGCAGAAAGGCTCGGCGACGCACGGAATGAGACGCACCGCGATCCGCCGGCCTTCGCTCCCGCGAGCGAATCCGGGACCGCGCGGCGGAGTCGGTCGAAAACCGCAAGCTCCGGCGGAGCGGCGGTTCCCGGCCGGCCGCTCCCGCGAGGGCCCGAAGCCAGTCGCCGCGCGTTTCGGCGCGGCGGTCGCAGCAGGTATTCGGACTTCCGGGGCCGAGGCAGCGCCTCGCCGACGCAAAGCCGACGCGCGGGCCGCAGCCCGCCGTGGCGTTGCTTCGTTCGTTCCCCGGTCACCGCTGCGGGGCAGCTCCGGATTCGCACCGGATTCCCTCGCGGCCTGACGGCTGCGCACCCAGATGTTGTGCTGAGTGACTGCGACCGCCACAAGATATTCCCTTCCCGCGGGGACCGCAATCGAAATGTGCGGCGCCTTCGGCAGGTCGCGAAATACCGCGCGGAACGGCTGCCGCCGCGCGCGGCGTTAAAGTAGAATGATTCTCATCCGCAGGCTAAGCGATCCCGCCGCGCCGCGCCGACTTGTTCCGCCGACCGAGCACCCGACGCCCATGTCCTCCGCTCCGACCGCCTTCCGCGCGCGCGTCGCGCCGCACGCCCGCCGCCTGCTGCCGCCGCTTCTCGCCGCCGCGCTCTGCGCCGGCGCCCACGCCGCGGACGACGGCCCGGCCGACTCGACGGACACGCTTCAGGCCGTCCAGGTCACCGCGCCGATCGTCAAGGACAGCGGCACCGCGACGAAGACCGACACGCCGATCGTCGAGATCCCGCAATCGATCTCGGTCGTCACCGCACAGCAGATCGAAGACCGCGGCCTGCACGGCGTCGAGGAAGCGGTCTGGTACCTGGCCGGCACGCAGGGCGGCGGCTACGGACCGGATCCGCGCAGCGACTGGCTGCTCGTGCGCGGCTTCACGCCGGCGCGCTATCTCGACGGCCTGCCGTTGCCGGACGGCGGCAGCACCGGCATCACGCGCGTAGAGCCGTACGGGCTCGAGCAGATCGAGGTGCTGAAAGGCCCCGCATCGGTCAACTACGGCGCGATGCCGCCCGGCGGCATGATCAACTACGTCTCGAAGCGGCCGACCGAGCAGGCGTTCGGCGAGATCGAGCTGCAGGCCGGCAGCTACGATCTGCGACAGCTCGCGCTCGACGTCGGCGGACCGCTGACGCAGGACGGCACCTGGCTCTACCGGCTGACCGGGCTCGCGCGGAACAGCGACGACGTCGTCGACTACGTGCACGACGACCGCTACTACCTCGCGCCGGCGCTGACCTGGAAGCCCGACGACTCGAACCGGCTGACGCTGCTCGGCCGCTTCCAGAAGAACGACACCGTGTCCGGCGCCGGCTTCCTGCCGGCCGCGGGCACGCTGCTGCCGAATCCGAACGGCCGCATTTCCGAGCACCGCTTCACCGGCGAGCCCGGCTACAACGACTACGTGAAGACCGAGAAGTCGCTCGGCTACGAGTACGAGCACGACTTCGGCCGCGACCTCGCGTTCCGGCAGAACCTGCGCTACGAAGGCTCCGACCTCGCGCCGAACACCGCGGTCGGCGCGTTCGGCCTGCTCGACGATCAGCGCAGCCTGCTGCGCTACCTGTACCCGACCTCGAATGATTCGCGCATGTTCGCGGTCGACAACGCGCTCGAATGGCATTTCGGCGACCACGTCCGCCACACGCTGCTCGGCGGCATCGACTACCACCGCTCGCGCAACGACGATGCGTCCGCGTTCGTGCTGTTCAATGCGGACGGCTCCTACGCGGTCGCGCCGCTCGACGTGTTCGCGCCGGTCTACGGCAGCCCGGTCGTCACGCCGCCGTACTCGTTCAGCACGCGCCAGGTGCAGAAGCAGACCGGCGCGTATCTGCAGGACCAGATCCGCGTCGACCGCTGGGTCGTCAGCCTCGGCGGCCGCTGGGACTTCGTCGACACCGACACCGACGACCGCATCGGCGGCGCGCATTCGAGCCAGCGCGACCACGAGTTCACCGGCCGCGTCGGCGTCGACTACGTCTTCGACAGCGGCTTCGCGCCGTACATCGGCTATTCGGAATCGTTCCAGCCGACGGTCGGCACCGACTTCGCCGGCCGCGCGTTCGTGCCGACGAGCGGCCGCCAGACCGAGGCCGGCATCAAGTACCAGCCGGCCGGCGGCAACCTGCTCGTCACTCTGGCCGCGTACGAGATCACGCAGCAGAACACGCTGACGGTCGATCCGAACCACACGCTGTACTCCGTGCAGCAGGGCGAGACCAAGGTGCGCGGCGAGGAGCTCGAAGGCCGCTGGAACATCGGCGACGGCTTGAGCCTCTACGGCGCGTACGCGCACATCGACTCCGAGGTCACGAAGACGACCGACCTCGCCTCGCTCGGCAAGCAGATCGCGCTGCAGCCGAAGCAGACGGCGTCGCTCGGCGCCGACTACACGCTCACGGCCGGCGCGCTGTCCGGCTTCGGCTTCGGCGGCGGCGTGCGCTACGTCGGCGCGCACTACGGCGACATCTACAACGAATGGCGCACGCCGTCGTACACGCTGCTCGACGCGGCCGTGCACTACGAGATCGGGCCGTGGCGCGCGCAGGTCAACGCGAGCAATCTGACCGACAAGCGCTACGTCAGCGTCTGCAACAGCGCGGCGTGGTGCTACTACGGCTATCCGCGCACGGTTAGCGCGACCGTGAGCTATCGCTGGTGAGCGGTGCCGCATGAGCGCGATCGCGCCCGCCGCGGCCACGGCGACGTCCGCCGCGTCGGCGCTCGCGCTGTACCTGCGCGCGCGGCACTGCCGCTGGCGCGTGCCGGATCGCGCGCGCCGCGCCGGTGCGCCGCTCGGCGCGGCGCTCGCGGCCGCCGCGCTCGCGCTGTGGATCACGGCGTACGGCGTCGGCGCCGGCCTCTGCGCGGCGCTCGCGAGCGGCATGCTCGGTGCGATCGCGCTGCCGTACCTCGCCTGGTTCGCCGCCGCGCGGCGGCCGCATGAACCGCGCTGACCTCTGCAGCCGCGCGCTCGCCGGGGCACTGCCGGGATTCTTCGTCGCCGCCGCGGCGGTCGGTCTCGCCGTGCGGCTCGCACCGGGATCGTGGCAGGCCGCGATCGTGCCGGGGCTGATCGCGTTCGCGCCGGCCTGGATCGCCGCGTTCGGCAGCGCGTTCCTGTTCGCCGAGGCGCGCCGTGCGTGGCTCGTGCTCGGCGCGGCGGCCGCACTCGGCTTCGCGCTGTTGCACGTCGTGGTCGCGTGCGGTTGGGCCTCTTGAGCGCCGCGCCGTGAAGATCGCCGCCGCGACGCTGCGCCGTTTCACCGCCGTGCACACCTGGACCGGCCTCGTCGCCGGCTTCGCGCTGTTCGTCGCGTTCTACGCCGGCGCGATCACCGTGGCGCGCGAGGAGGTCGTGCGCTGGCACGCGTCGGCGTCGCCGGACCGCGTGCAGACGCTCGACGACGCGCAGCGCCTGCTCGACGCCGTGCTGCGCCTACATGCGGAAGCGCACCGCCACGTCGGCCTGCTGTTCCCCGGCGTCGAGCTGCCCACGGCGGTCGCGTACTGGCAAGACGGCGCCGGCACCTGGCAGTACGCGACGTCGGACGATCCGTACGGCAGCCCGCGGCGTCCGCTGACTGCGTTGACCGATCTCGTCGACGCGCTGCACTACTCGCTCGGGCTGCCCGGCGTCGGCATCTATCTGATGGGCGTCGCCAGCCTGCTCTACGGCGTCGCGCTGTTCTCCGGCGTCGTGATCCATCTGCCGAAGCTCGTCGAGGACCTGTTCGCGCTGCGCGCCGGCGCGAACCTGAAGCGGCTCTGGCAGGACGCGCACAACGTGATCGGCGTGCTCGGCCTGCCGATGCACCTGATGTTCGCGACGACCGGCGCGCTGCTGTGCCTGATGTTCGTGTTCGCCGCCGCGCTCGATCCGCTCGTGTTCGGCGGTCGGCTGATGCAGGCGCTGCCGGGTGCGCTCGACACCGCGCCGGCGCGTGCGCCGGCCGAACGCGCCGCGGCGCCGGCGCCGCTCGCGCTATGGCACGCACGCGCGATCGAGGCCGCGCGACGACGCGGCGTGGCCGGCTTCGAGCCTGCGTACCTGAAGCTCGACCACGCCGGCGACGCGAACGGCGTCGTCGAGATCACCGGCCGCGCGGCGGGCGCACTCGGCGCGCAAGGCTCGGTCGCGCTCGACGCGGCCAGCGGCGCACTGCTCGCCGTGCAGCTGCCGGGTTCGCGCGACGCGAACCACGCCGCGTTCGCCGCGGCTTACGCGCTGCATTTCGGCGACTACGGCGGCGACGCGGTGCGCGTGCTGTACGTGCTGCTCGGCCTCGCCGGCGCGTTCCTGTTCTACTCCGGCAACCTGCTCTGGATCGAGTCGCGCCGCAAGCGGCGCCGGCTTCGCCAGGGCCGCGCGCAGGTCGGCATGGCGCGCGCGACCGTCGGCGTCTGCATCGGCTTCTGCGTCGCGATCTCGACCACGTTCGTCGCCGCGCAGACGTTCGCGGCGTTCGCCCCGGCGCGCGCCGAAAGCGGCCTGCGCCTCGCCTGCTTCGCGGTCTGGGCCGCGGCGATCGCCTGGGCCGCCGTACGGCCGCCGGCGCGCGGCGCGCGCGAGCTGCTGTGGGCCGCCGCGCTCGCGACGGCGGCGGTGCCGCTCGCGCACGGCCTCGTCAGCGCGTGGTGGCCGTGGCGCAGCGCCGCCGCCGGACGCTGGGCGCCGTTCGCGGTCGACGTCGGCGCGCTCGCGCTCGCCTCGGCGTTCGCCGCGCTCGCGCGTGCGAGCGCACGCCGCGCGCGCGACGGCGACCCGCACAGCGTCTGGGCCGATCCGGCCCGCCGCGACGCCGCGCCGGACGTGCCGCCCGCGCTCTAGCGCGGCGCGCCGACGCGAGTCTCGTCGCGCGGCCGGCGTCTCCTCGGCGCGCCGCGAAAACGCTGGGCGACCGGCGCGAACGATGTCGCCGATGCGTCGCCCGGCCGGCGCCGCGTCGACCGGCACGAAGTGAGCTCGCCCGTGCGATCGCGCGGACGACGGCCGGAGGCGCGTCGGGCCGGCGGCCGGATCGCGAAGCCCGTCCTCGTCGCGTCCGTCGCGCGCGCGCTCGACGCCGATACGCCAGCCGCCGCTCCGCGGGCGCCGCGTTCGCCGCGGTGCGCTGCGGCTCGGTGCTCGCTCGCGGCTCGCCGCCGGCGCGGCACTTCTCGCCGAGGATGATAGTGATTATCATTCGCGTCTATTACACTGCCCTGCCGGCGCGCACCTCCGCAGCCGGCGGATCGCCGCCAGCCGCGGCTGCGAGCCTGCTCGCCGCCTTCGCCCGCCGTTATCGATCCCCGTTCCGGGGACTGACGAAGGACGAACATGCCGACTTTCCGCAAGACTCCACTCGCCGCGCTCGTCTGCGCCGCGCTCGGCCTCGCGCAGGCCGCCGAACCCGCGCCGCCGGCGACGACCGAGGCCGCGACCGAGCTGCCCGACGTCACCGTCACGGCGCTCAGCTCCTCGCTCGATCTGAACGCGCCGGGCACGACCTCGGTCATCGACCGCACGCAGATGGACCGCCACCTCGTCACCGACATCCGCGATCTCGTGCGATACGAGCCCGGCGTGTCGGTCGTCGGCACGGCGGGTCGCTTCGGTCTCGACAGCTTCAACATCCGCGGGCTGTCCGGCAACCGCACGCGCATCGAGATCGACGACGTCTCGCTGCCGGCCTCGTTCGGTGCCGCGGTCGCCGGCGGCAGCTTCCGTGCCGGACGCAACTTCATCGATCTCGACGACCTCAAGGAAGTCGACATCGTGCGCGGTCCGGCCTCGGTGCTGTATCCGTCCGATTCGCTCGGCGGCGTGGTCAGCCTGAAGACGAAGGACCCGGCCGACTACCTGTTGCCGGGCCGCGACATCTACGGCGCGCTGAAGGAGCAGTACGACGGCACCGATCGCAGCCTCGGCTCGACCGCGACGCTCGCCGGCGGCAGCGAACGCAACGGCTTCCTGTTCGTCCTCAACCATCGCGAAGGCCACGAGACCTCGAACCAGGGCGACGTCGGCGGCGTCGGCGACGCACGCACGCGGCCGGACCCGCTGCGCTACGATCTGAACAGCTTCCTCGGCAAGTACGTGCACACCGCCGACGGCGGCCGCGTCGACCGCCTGACCGTCGACACGTCGCAGACCGGCACGCACACCGACGGCCTGTCGAACCTGACCGACGCGGCGAGCTACTACCGCTCGCAGGACGAGAACACGCGCCTGCGCGCGAGCGCCGGGCAATGGTTCCCGGAGCTCCGCTCCGTGCTCGCCGACACGCTCGACTGGAACGTGTATTGGCAGCGCAGCCGCACGACGACGAACACCGAGACCGAGGCGCGGACCGCGACCTCGACGATCGCGCGCTTCTACGACAACCTGCCGCTGCAGGAACGCGTGTTCGGCGGCAAGCTCGTCGCGGTCAAGCACCTCGGCGATGGCGGTCCGGTCGCGCAGACGATCAGCTACGGGGTCGAGGTGTCGCGCACGAACGCGCAGTCGCAGGTCGGCGGCTTCGGCATCGACGAACGGACCGGCGCGCGCGGCAGCGGCAGCGAGTTCATGCCGGGCGACTATCCGCTGCACCTGATCCCGGAGAGCGACACGAACCGCTACTCGCTGTTCGGTCAGGACGAGATCGCGCTGCTCGACGGCCGGCTGACGATCACGCCGGGCCTGCGCGCGGACCGTTACGAGTACAAGCCGGACGCCGACCCGGTTTACCTCGCCTACAACCCGGGCTACGTGCAGTCGAACTACGAGAAAAACCACCTCTCGCCGAAGCTCGGCGCGATCTGGCACTTCACCGACGCGCTGAGCGTCTACGTCGACTACGCGTACGGGTTCCGTCCGCCGCTCTACAGCGACATCGCCGGCGCGTGGAACGAGCAGCCGGTACCGGGCGTCAACATCGCGTTCCTGCCGAATCCGGACCTGAAGGCGGAGACGAGCCGCGGTGCCGAGCTCGGACTGCGCGGCAAGAGCGACTTCGGCTGGTTCAGCGTCGGCGCGTACTACAACCGCTACCGCAACTTCATCTGGTCCGGCTATGCGCTCGATCCGGCCGACGTGCCGCCGTGGGCGTACGACCTGTCGCCGGGCGCGTTCGTCAACGAGTTCTTCCGCGCGGTCAATGCCTCGCGCGCGTACGTCAAAGGCGTCGAGGCGAGCGGCGCGCTCAAGCTCGGCCGCTTCAGCGACGCGCTCGACGGCTGGTCGCTGAAGGCGAGCGCCGCGCTCGCGAGCGGCGGTCTGGTCGAACCCGGCGCCAACGGCTATTCGCCGCTGAACACGGTCGATCCGGCCAAGCTCGTCGCCGGCGTCGGCTACGACGCGACGACCTGGGGCGCCGAGCTGGTCGGCACCGGCGTACGCCGCCACGCGCAGCTCGGCGATCCGACGCTGTTCCGGCCGGGCGGCTACGGCACGCTCGACTTCTACGCGCACTACGCGCCGAGCGAGCGCGTGTCGCTGTACGCCGGCATCACGAACCTCGGCGACCGCAAGTACTGGGATTGGGGCAACTTGAACAGCGGCATGCTCGGCAACCTCGTCAGCGGCAACGGCGCCAACGACGCCGGCACCGGCGGCCTGCCGGCCGACCGCCTGACGATGCCGGGCCGCACGTTCAGCGTGGCCGTGCGTCTCGTCTTTTTCTGACCCTTGCCCGCGAGGACACGACGATGCTCGAACCGACCACGACCACGACCGCGCCCGCCGCTCCTCCCGCGCCGTTGCGCGAGGCTTGGCGGCGGCTGCGCGCCGAGGAGCCCGGACTGCGCGCGCGCGACCTCGCCGAGCGGCTCGGCGTCGGCGAGGGCGAGCTCGTCGCGAGCCGCTGCGGCGACGGCGTGACGCGACTCGACGGCCCGTGGCCGGATCTGATCCGCGAGCTGCCTGCGCTCGGCCGCGTCATGGTGCTGACGCGCAACGACCACTGCGTGCACGAAAAGAAGGGCGAATTCGGCAACGTCGAGATCGGCGGCGCGATGGGGCTCGTGCTGAACGGGGCGGTCGACCTGCGTCTGTTCCTGAAGCATTGGAAGCACGGCTTCGCGGTCGTCGAGGACGTGCGCGGACGCACGCTCGAGAGCTTGCAATTCTTCGACGCCGACGGCTGCGCCGTGCACAAGGTCTACCGCATCGACGGCGGCGACGAGGCCGCGTGGCGCGCGCTCGTCACGCGCCGCCGCTCGGCCGACCAGACGCCGGCCATGCAGGTCGAACCGGTACCGGAACGCCTGCCGCACCGGCTCGAAGACCGCGACGTCGACGTCGACGCGCTGCGCGCGGGCTGGCGGCGCATGCGCGACCCGCACGACTTCTTCGATCTGTTGAAGAAGCAGCGCGTCACGCGGACGCAGGCGCTCGGCCTGGTCGGCGCCGAGTTCGCGCGCCGCGTCGCCGGCACGGCGATCGGCCGCGTGCTCGACGCGGCCGCGGCCAGCGGCCTGTCGCTGATGGTCTTCGTCGGCTCGCCCGGCGTCGTGCAGATCCACACCGGCCCGGTGCGCACGATCAAGCGCGCCGGGCCGTGGCTGAACGTGCTCGACGAGGACTTCAACCTGCATCTGCGCGAGGATCGCATCGCCGAAAGCTGGATCGTCAAGAAACCGAGCCCGGACGGCGTGGTCACCTCGCTCGAGCTCTACGACGCGCGCGGCGCGCAGATCGCGCAGGTCTTCGGCAAGCGCAAGCCCGGCACGCCGGAGCTCGCCGACTGGCGCGCGCTCGCGACGGCCTCGAGGGCTTCGCCGATGCGTGACCTCCGCGTCCGCCGCACCCGAACGCTGCCGCACCGCGCCGCGGCCCTGCTCCTCGCGGCGTTCGCGTGCGCCGCCGCGCCGCTCGCGTGCGCGGCCGGACGCGTCGTCTCGCTCGGCGGCGACGTGACCGAGACGGTCTACGCGCTCGGCGCCGGCGCCGACCTCGTCGGCGTCGACAGCACGAGCACGTGGCCGCCCGAGGCGCACGCGTTGCCCGACGTCGGCTACCTGCGCCAGCTCGCCGCCGAAGGCGTGCTCGCGCTGCGTCCGCAGTTGATCGTCGCGACGCACGACGCCGGCCCGCCGAGCGTGATCGAGCAGCTGCGCGGCGCCGGCGTCCGCGTCGAGCGGCTGCCGCCGACGCAGAGCGCCGCCGACGTCGTCGACAAGGTGCGCCGCATCGGCCGCCTGCTCGGCCGCGAGCGCGAGGCGGAGTCGCTCGCCGCGAAGATCGAGGCCGAATTCACCGCGCTCGCCGGCCGCGTCGCCGCGATGGCGGCGCATCCGCGCGTCGTGTTCCTGATGTCCGCCGGCACCG
>DASWOS010000110.1:0-1505 GCA_036398645.1 Dokdonella sp.
CACGCGCGCGCGCATCGTGCAGCGCTTCGCCGCCGAGTCGAACGCGAGCGCGCGCACGCTGTATGCGCGCGCGCTCGCCGACGACGGCGACGGCACGAAGGCGCTGCAGGCGCTCGCCGCGGCGACGCGCGCGTTTCCGCACGACACTCCGCTCGCGCTGCTCGAGGCCGAGACGCTGGCCGCGAACGGCCGCGGCGACGACGCGCTGCGACGGCTGCAGCAGGTCGTCGACGCCGACGACCAGGACGCGCGCGCCTGGTTCCTGCTCGGCCGCACGTCGATCCAGCAAGGCCAGCCGCGCCTCGCCGTCGACGACTACCTGCTGCGCGCGCTCGTGCTGAACACGCGCAGCGGCGACGCCGCGGCCGAAGCCGAGACGCGCAACGCGCTCGGCATCGGCTACGACCGGCTCGGCCAGCCCGAGGCCGCGATCGAGCAGTACACGCGCGCCGCGGCGATCCGGCGCACGCTCGGCGACGCGCTCGGGCTCGGCAAGACGCTGCGCAATCTCGCCGTGGTGCAGGCCGTCAGCGGGCAGCGCGACGCCGCGCGGACGACCTTGAACGAGGCCGAGGCCGTGCTCGAGAACCTGCACGACCGCGCGAGCGTCGCGGACCTGTACAACGACCGCGGCGTCATCGAAGAAGAAAGCGGCAACCTCGACGCCGCGCTCGCCGCGTACCGCGAGGCGCTCGCGTTGCGTCAGCAGCTCGGCACGCCGAATCTGATCGCCGAGAGCCTGGACAACGTCGGCTTCAGCTCGTATCAGCTCGGCCGCTTCGACGACGCCCAGGTCTACTGGGAGCAGGCGTTGAACCAGTATCGGCAGCTGAACGACGCGGTGCGCCAGCTGAGCGTCGAGCAGAACATCGCCCTGCTGAACATCGCGCGCGGCAATTTCGCCGCGGCGCAGAGCGTCCTTAAGAGAACCCTCGATCAAGCCGAGAGCCGGCAGCTGACCGAGCAGGCTTCGGTCAGCTACGTGCATCTGGCGGAACTGGCCCTGCTCCAGGGCCGCTACGAGGAACTGATCGCACGCGCGTCGCGCGCGTCGCAGCTCGCGATGCGGCGCGGCGACCTGCGCACGAAGGCCGGCGCCGACCTGCAGCTGATACAAGGCGACCTGAGCCTCGGACTCGCCGACCGCGCGCGCGCCGCGCTCGACGCGATCGACCGGCTGCCGCTCGGCGCGGAGCAGCGGGCCGGGTCCGAGCTCGCCCGCATCGAGCTCGCCGCGTCGGAGCGGCGCTACCGCGACGCGACGAACGCGCTGGACGCCGCCGCGAAGACCGCCGCCGAAGCGCACAGCGGCGCACTGGACATGCAGATCCGGCTCGAGCGCGTGCGGCTCGCGCTCGCGACCGGCGATCGCGCCGAGGCGGCGAAGCAGCTGCGCTCGATCGGCCAGGAGACGAGCCGCCTGAACGAAGTGCCTCTGCGTTTGCAGTGGCTCGAGCTCGCGATCGCCGACGCGCTCGGCAATCGCGACGGATCGCAGGCGGCCG
>DASWOS010000111.1:0-3371 GCA_036398645.1 Dokdonella sp.
CGCGTTCTGCACCGCGCCGTCGGCCGCGACCGTGAACTCGACCTCGACCCATCCGCTCGTGCGGTTGCGCACGGCCGAGGCCGGATACGACGGACGCGGCGGCGTGACGACGACCACTTCGCGCGACTCGCCGGCCGGCGCAGCCGGTGCCGGCGGCGGCGCCGAGGCCGGCGTGCGCGCCGCTTCGACCGTGCGCGGTGCGACGTTCGCGGCCGGCGCCGGCGCGGGCGGCGCCGCGCTCGCGACGGCCTGCGGCGGTGGCGGCGGCGGCGACGGGCTCGCGCTCGGAGCGGGTGACGCGGCAGCCGGCGCCGACGGACGTGTCGTCGCGGCGACCTGCTGCTGCGCCTGCTCGCGGTCGTTCTGCTTCTTCTTCGCGTCGAGCTTGCTGCGCAGGATCGTCAGCGTGTAGTTGCTCGGATCGGCCTTCGCGAGCAGCTCGATGATCCGGTTCGCCTCGTCGAAATCGTTCTGGTTGATCCGTTCCTCGGCGCTCGCGCTCGCGAACGGAAACAGCTCGCGCAGCGCATCGGTCGCGCCGCCGTCGTCCGGCTGCTTGGCGAGGATGCGCAGGTAGTATTCGAACGCGTTGCTGCCGGCCGGAGCGACCATGCGGTTCTCGGCCATCGCGCCGCGGGCGGCCCGATAGAGATCGTCGACGCCGAGATCCGCCGCGGCTGCGGAAGGCGCCTCGTCCGCACCCGGCGCGGCGGTCGGCGCCGCGGAAGGCGCGAGCGACGGCAGCCCGGACGTGCCGTTGAACCACCACCACGCGATCGCCGCCGAGACGACGACGAACACGATCAGCGCGACGCCGAGCTGCGCCGGCGTCGCCGCGCCGTGCATGCCGCGCCGCTGCGCACGGCCGCGGATCGGCGCGCAACTCCGTGCATTGCTCCCACTCGTGGAACCCGACATCGCTCTGCCCCCTGGCTCGACATCGAAGGAAACCGGCGCGAACGCGACCGGCTGTAACATAAAGATAACGCATTTTACAAATCGTCAAAGTCGAGCCCGCTGCGCGGCGCGTCGTTCAGCAGAACCGGCTTAAGCTGCGTCCGGCCCGTCTTCCGCACGCTGGTTCCGATTCCGCGAACGCGGGCGGGCCGTGACGTCATCTTTCCAACGATCGAGGAGCACGAGCCATGGCGACCGTACGAGACGTGAAGCAACCGCTGGACGAAGCCGGTGAAGCGGCCGTGGAAGCGGCACAGGAAAGCACCGAGGCGCTGAAGAGCGAGTTGCGCCGCCTGCGTGCGAAGCTGCGCGCGAACAGCGCCCAGCTCGAAGACGAGCTGCGCGACGCCGGCGAGCGGTTCGCCGAGGGCGCGAAGAAGTTCAGCGACGCCGCGACCGAGCAGATCCGCGCGCATCCGATTGCCGCGTTCGGCATTGCGTTCGCGACCGGCGTGTTCCTCTCGCGTCTGCTGCGCAATCGCTGACATGGACGCGCACGAGCTTCCCGGCGCCGCCGCGGATGCGTCGGCGTCGGAATCGGCCGCCGGCCTGCGCGCGACGCTCGAACAGAGCGTCCGCGTCGTCGAAGCCGCGTTCGCGCTGCTGCGCAGCGAGCTCAAGCTGGCCGGCAGCAGCGCGCTGCTGCTGGTCTGGCTCGGCATCGCGCTCGTCTGCTTCGGCGTCGGCGCGTGGCTCGCCGTCAGCGCGGCGATCGCCGCCGGCATCTACGAATTGACCGACAACTGGTTCTACGGCATCGGCGGCATCGCGCTGCTGAACCTCGCCGGCATGGGCGGCGTGCTGTTCGCGATGCGCGGCTGCTGGCGTGACCTCGCGTTGCCGCGCACGCGCCGGATGCTCGGCGAACTCGGGCACGTGCGGCCATGACGCTGAAGCGACGCCGCGACGCCGCGGCCGCCGAAGCACGCTGGCGGCACGAGCGCGATCGCTGGATGTCGATGACCGCGCGGCTGCGCGGACGGATCGCCGATCATCGCGCGTCGATCGTGACCGCGGCCGGCTTCGCGAGCGGCTGCGTCGTCGGCCTCGTGCGCTGGCGCGGCGTCACCCATGCGGCCGGCCTCGTCGGCAGCGCGTTCGCGCTCGCGCTGCGCACGCCGCCGGCGCTGCAGCTGATCACGATGGCGCTGAAGAGCCGCGAGCCCGCGTCCGACCAAGCTCGTGTCGCGTCGGCGGGCGACTCGGCACGCGTGAACACGACCTCGGACCGGGCGCGCGAACCGTTCGTCTGAGCGGACGGCGCGCGGCGCCGCGTCCGGCGCGATCGTTCGAGAAGATTCGTTGCGGGGAAAACGCGGCGGGCCGGAGGCGAAATGCTCTCCCTGCGCTGGGCAGTCCACAGGGAGAGTGATCTCGCTTGCTGTCGCGTGTTAACGAGCTTATTGCGTGTCGCGTTTCGCTTGCGTATCGCTTGGTACGACTCCGCCGGGCCCGGCATGCATGCCGAGGCCGGCGGACGAGACCGGCGCGCAGACTCCGCGGCCGGCTTGAAGGCAGGCCTTACTTGGCCTTCTTGACAGCCTTCTTCTTCACCGCCGGCTTCTTCGCGGCGCTGGTCTTGCGTGCCGTGGCGGTCTTCGCCTTGGCGGTGGTCTTCTTCACCGCCTTCTTGGCGGCTTTCTTCGCAGGGGTTTTCTTCGTCGCTTTCTTCATAGCCATATCGCGTCTTAGCTCCTCGTCAGTTGGCAGTGGTTGCCCAGTAAAAGCGTGAAGGAATGCTTCGCACAGCAGATCGCTGTTGGTGGCGTGGCGCAGATTACCGACTTGGCGGCGGGTCCGTTCATCGGACAGAAGCTTGAGGACGTGAAACGGAATCGACACCGTGATCTTTTTCACCGACCCGGACTTGGTGCCGTGTTCAATGTAGGGATCGATGAATCGAGCCGCGGTCATGATTCCTTTATTCGTTTGTCACGCCGGCGCAGAAGCTATTACTGTCGCGCGTGCGTGTCAACAAATTTCGCAGCGGAAACAAGCAGTTCCCGGACCCCTCCCGCTGCGTTCGAGGCGCCGCCGCGACCCTCTCCGCGGGCCCGCCCGGATTCGGTCCGCGTCGGCCGCTTAGACGTCCATACGTCCATACGTGAAACGACCGGAAACCCCGGAAAACGAGCCGTGGCGCGGGTTTGCGGGCTTTTCTCCGCTCGTCCGCCGATGCGCCGCGTGACGCGCGGCGCGGGGCTGCCGCGCGTGCGCGCGACGCCGCGCGCGCGCGGATCGCGCCGAATCCGCAGCCCTAACGCGGAATGAATGACAAAGGTTTTCGCGCGCTCAGACGAGCGCGTCGCGCATCGCCGCGGCGAAGCGATCGAGGTCCGCCGGCGTCTTGGTCTCGGTCGCGCAGACGAGCAGCGGATCGCCGAGCTCGGCGTACTCGTCGCCGAGCGCGACGC
>DASWOS010000112.1:0-1529 GCA_036398645.1 Dokdonella sp.
GGCCCCGCCGAAGCCACCGCCGCCACCACCGCCCATGTCGATGCCGCCGCCGCCGCCGCCGCCGTTCGCGGCGCCCGGATCGCCGGCGAGGGTACCGTCGCCGCCGCCGTTGCCGCCACCGGCGTCGAGGCCGAACACCGAGAGCGTGCCGGGCTCCGGGAGATCGCCGTTGCTGTAGCCGCCGGTGCCGGTGTAGCCGCCACCGCCGGCTCCGCCGGGCGTAGCGTCGTTCTCGCTGCCGCCGCTGGATGCGCCGTCGCCGAACAGACCGCCGCCGCTGATGAAGCCGCTGCCGTAAAGGCCTCCGCCGCTGCGGCCGCTGACGACGCCGCCCATGCCGCCGCCGCCGATCAGGCTGTTTTGCCCGCGCCGCCGTTGGCCTGGTTCGACTCGAACGAGACGTTCGCGAGCGTGACGTCGGCGGCGCCGCCGACGAACAGCGCGCCGCCGACGCCCATGCCACCGCCGCCGGCGCCACCGCTCACGCCGCCGTTCGCCTTGCCGTGGGCGAGCGTCAGGTTCTCGATCGTGACGGCGAGGCGGGACGCGAGCGCGCTGTTCTGAAACTGCCGGGCGATGCCGGCCTGCGTCGCGGTGTCGACGCCGACGAACAGCAGCCGGTACCAGTCGTCGCCGATCAGCGTGTGGCCCTGGCCGTCGATCGTCGCATTGGCGAGCACGAGCGGCAGCGGGCCGTCCAGCGTGATGTCCGCGGTCAGCGTGATCGTGTGCGGAGTCGTGCGCGAGTCGGCCGCGTTCGCGGCGTTCAGCGCGTCGACGAGGCTCGCGTAGTCGGACGCGGCGAAGCTGTCGGCATGGGCGGCGGCGCGAGCAGCGCGGCGACGAGCGGGGTCCGGGACGGACGACGGCTACACGGTGACGGGGACTGCGGCACGACGGTTTCCTTGCGAGGAGAAGGCGACGAAACCGTAGTCTCGAGCGGCGTTTGCGCGCTTCAACGAACGATCAAGACGCGATCAACGGACCGGCGCAGCGGCGCCGCACGGACGCGCGCCGCCGGATCAGCGATCACCGTCCGATGAAGGCGCGGCGACGAAGCCGGGCACGGCGGCGTCCTCGGCGAGCACTGCGCTGCGCCGTGCGCCGGCGAGCGTCTTCGCCTGCGCGCGCATGCGTGCGGCGCGTTCGGGATCCCGGCTCGCGGCGGCGACGCGCGCGAGCAGCAGGCTGATCGAGAAGTCGTCGGCCGCGTACGCGTCGACGAGGCTGGCGGTCGCGCGCGCGGCGTCCGCGTCGCCGCGCGCGAGCAGGAAGTCCGCGTAGCCGAGCGCGGCGTCGCGCAGGTCGCGCGGCGAGCCGGTCGCGCGCGCGAGCGCGAGTGCGTCGCGAAACGCGGCGTCGGCGCCGGCGGCGTCGCCGTCGCGGACGTGCCAGCCGGCCAGCGCGAGCAGCGCCGCGGCGCGCGCGACCCCGTGCGCGCCGTCGAGCGCGGGCTGCAGCGCGGCGGCGGCGGCGCGTGCGGCGTCGTCGTCGCCGCTCGCGAGCGCCGCGTCGAGCGCGAGCGCGCC
>DASWOS010000113.1:0-30662 GCA_036398645.1 Dokdonella sp.
GCCGCGTCGCGTTTCCGCCCGGCAGCCGCGCGTTCCGCGAGCAGGTGCGCCGGCTCGCGGCGGAAGGCGTGCCGGCGCGGCACGGACGCGTCGATCTCGCCCGGCACGGCTGGAGCGGCGACCTCGACGGCCTGCTCTGGGGTCCGCGGCCGCGCACGAAGCGGCCGCCGCGCGCGCGTTGACCGCCGGCCGACGACGGCCGCCGACGGCCGTGCGCGCTCGCGATCGCCGAGTCCGTCGGGCCGCTCCGGCACCGCGTTCGTGCGCTCGACCGCGGCGACCGGCGCGGCGCTGCGTTCGTCGCCGCGAACGACCGTCGAGCGACGCCGCCGCGGTCGTGTATTGAATCGGCGCCGCGGCGGCGGCATCGTATGCCGTTTGCTCGGTCGGCCGGTCGCGGCGTTCGGGCGCCACCGGCAGGCCAGCATGGGCATCGACCTCCCTCCCGCCACGCGTTCGCTGCTGATCGCGAATGTCGCGATCTTCATCGTGCAGATGCTCACGCACGATCTGCTGATCGTGAACCTCGCGTTGTGGCCGCTCGGTCCGTCGCCGTACACGGACGTGCCCGGCTTCGAGCCCTGGCAGGTCGTCACCTACGGCTTTCTGCACGGCAACGTCGCACACATCGCGTTCAACATGCTCGCGCTGTGGATGTTCGGCGGACCGGTCGAGCGCCTGTTCGGCTCGCGGCCGTTCGCGCTGTACTACTTCGTGTGCGTGATCGGCGCCGCGCTGACGCAGCTCGCAGTCATGCATTTCATGACCGGCGGCTACTATCCGACCGTCGGCGCATCCGGCGGCGTCATGGGCCTGCTGCTCGCCTTCGGCATGATGTTCCCGAACGCGCGCGTGATCGCGCTGTTCTTCCCGGTTCCGCTGCCGGCTTGGCTGTTCGTGATCCTGTACGGCGCGCTCGAGCTGATCTTCGGCGTGACCGGCACGCAGGCCGGCGTCGCGCACTTCGCGCATCTCGGCGGCATGGCGTTCGGCTTCGTGTTGATCCAGTACTGGCGCGGCCGCTTCCCGATCAAGCCGCGCCGCATCCTCGTGCGCTGAACGCGCGGCCGCCGCCTCCGATGCCGGCATCGCCGCGCACGCTTCCGCAATGGCTCGAGCACCAGCAGAGCGCGCATCCGCGCGCGATCGAGCTCGGCTTGGAGCGCGTGCGCGAAGTCTGGCGCCGGCTCGGCGCGCCGGCGCCGGCGCCGCTGGTCGTGACCGTCGGCGGCACCAACGGCAAGGGTTCGACCGTCGCGTTCCTCGAGGCGATGCTCGCCGCCGGCGGTGGCCGCGTCGGCGCGTACACGTCGCCGCATCTGCTGCGCTACAACGAGCGCGTGCGCGTCGCCGGCGCGGACGTCGCCGACGCGCCGCTCGTCGACGCGTTCGAGCGCATCGAGGTCGCGCGCGCGGAGATTCCGCTGACG
Organism: Dokdonella sp.; assembly: GCA_036398645.1. Lineage (GTDB taxonomy): Bacteria > Pseudomonadota > Gammaproteobacteria > Xanthomonadales > Rhodanobacteraceae > Dokdonella_A. The sequence goes on from DASWOS010000113.1 coordinate 1,431, forward strand.
TACTTCGAGTACGGCACGCTCGCGGCGCTGTGGATCTTCGCGCGGAGCGGCCTCGACGTCGCGGTGCTCGAGGTCGGCCTCGGCGGCCGTCTCGACGCGGTCAATCTCGTCGACGCCGATGCGGCGATCGTGACGACGGTCGACCTCGACCACCAGGACTGGCTCGGCGACGACCGCGAGAGCATCGGCCGCGAGAAGGCCGGCATCTTCCGTCCGGCGCGCCCGGCGATCGTCGGCGACGCGAACCCGCCGGCGTCGCTGCTCGACGAAGCGCGCCGCGTCGGCGCCGACCTGCGCGTCGCCGGCCGCGATTTCTCGTTCGAGCGCGGCGCCGGCGCCGCATGGCGGTGGCGCGGGCGCGGCGTCGAGCTCGAGCTGCCGCCGCCGCGGCTCGCCGCGCCGGTGCAGCTCGCGAACGCGGCGGCCGCGATCGCGGCGCTGCAGGCGCTCGCCGCGCGGCTCGGCTGGGACGCGCGGGCGATCGCGGCCGGTGTGGCGAGCGCGCGCGCGAGCGCGCGCCTGCAGCGCTTCGCCGGCGAGGTCGAGCTGATCGTCGACGTTGCGCACAACCCGCAGGCCGCGCGCGCGCTCGCCGAAGGGCTGCGCGCGACGCCGGCCGGCGGTCGCACGTCGGCCGTGTTCGGCGCGCTCGCCGACAAGGACGTGAGCGGCATCGCCGCGGCGCTCGCCGGTCGCGTCGACGCGTGGCGGCTCGCCGGGCTCGAGCACGCGTCGCCGCGCGGGCTCGACGCCGGCCGTCTGCGCGCCGCGCTCGGGCCGAGCGTCGACGCCGCCGCGACGTCGCTGCACGCGGATTGCGCCGCGGCGCTCGCGACCGCGTTCGCGGAGGCGCGGCGCGGCGACCGCGTCGTCGCGTTCGGTTCGTTCTTCGTCGCCGCGGCCGCGCTCGAATTCGCCGCAGCGCGCGGGCTCGCGCCGGCGTGACGCGCGCGCGGCGGTCGAATCCTGCGCGCGGACGTCGGCCGCCTGCGCGTCCGCGCGCGAGCGCGCACGGTCGCGCGCAGGCGCACGCGGCCGCGACGCGGCGCCGAGCGGGTATAATCGCGCGGCCTGTTCCCGACGTGCCGACGCTGGATTCATCATGGACTTGTCGCTGAAGCAGCGCCTGCTCGGTGCCGCGGTGCTGATCGCGCTGGCGGTGATCTTCGTGCCGATGTTCATGTCGGGCTCGGCGCCGCGCAAGGCCGACGAGATGGAGGTCTCGAACCTCGCGATCCCGCCGGCGCCCGATCGCGAGTTCCAGAATCGCGTGCTGCCGGTCGATCCCGCGGCGCAGAACCCGGCCGCGCCGGCGCCGGACGACAACGGCAAGCTCGCGACCGTCGACACCGCGTCCGCGCCGAAACCGTCGGCGCCGGCCGCAGCGGAGCCGACGCCGAACGCGGAGCCGGCGAGTCCGGCGGCGGCGCCCGCGCCGGTGCCGAAAGCGGCGCCCGCGCCGGCGGCCACGGCGCCGGCGGACTCCGCGAAGCCGGCTCCGGGGCAGGCGGCCGAAGGGCGCTTCTTCGTGCATCTCGGCATCTACACGGCGACGAAGAACGCCGACGACCTCGTCGCCGAGCTCAAGAAGCAGGGCTTCCCGGCATTCGCCGAGGCGAGCGCGTTCCAAGGCAAGCCGGCCCAGCGCGTGCGCGTCGGCCCGTTCGAGGACCGCGCGGCGGCCGACGCGGCACGGCTGCGCATCAAGAAGCTGAAGCCGAGCGTGCCGGGCAGCGTCGTTCAGCTCGCCGGCGACGCGAAGGCCGACGCGCCGGCGAGCGCGCTGCCGGCCGGCCGCGCCGGCGGCTGGGCCGTCCAGCTCGGCGCGCTGAAGACCGCCGAGGAAGCCGGCAAGCTGCGCGACCGCGTGAAGAACGCCGGCTTCGCCGCGTTCGTCGACAAGGTCGACGCGAACGGCGCGACGCTGTGGCGCGTGCGCGCCGGTCCGGAGGTCGACCGCGCGGCCGCCGACAAGCTGCGTGCGAGCATCAAGGATCGGCTGAAGATCGACGGCATCATCGTCACGCAGCAGTAGCGCGGGCGTGGCGCGGCGGACGGCGAACGGAGGAGTCGAACCGGTGACGACGCGCGGCGGCGAGCGCAGGTCCGCTCCGGACGCGCCGGCCGCGCGCGGCGCGGCGCCGGTTTCACGATGAACTGGGCCGACTACGCGATCCTCGCCGTGCTCGGGCTGTCCGTGCTGATGGGGCTGTGGCGCGGCTTCGTCGGCGAGGTGCTCGCGCTCGCCTGCTGGGCTTGCGCGTTCTGGGTCGCCTGGATGCTCGGGCCGGCCCTTGCGGAACGCTTTTCAGCCAGCATATCGACGCCGTCGGTGCGCGTGCTCCTGGCCTACGCGCTGTGTTTCGTCGCGGTGCTGATCGCCGGAGCGATCGTGACGTTCCTGATGCGAAAGCTCGTCGAAGGCAGCGGATTGTCCGGCAGCGATCGCTTGCTCGGCATGGTGTTCGGCCTCGTGCGCGGCGTCGCGCTGGTCGTGCTGGTCGTGCTGCTGCTCGGCTTCACGCCGTTCGCGCGCGATCCGTGGTGGAGTCAGTCGCGCCTGATGCCGGGGTTCGAGCGCGGTGCGCACTGGCTCGGCGCGCAGCTTCCGGCCGAGGTCGCGCGCTATCTCGAGCCGGCCGGCGCGTGGCTCGCGCCGCCGGCACCGGTGCCGGCAGGCAAGCCGGCGCCTCCATCGAAAGGCGCTTCGGATTGAGCGCGCAACCGATCCACTGCAGCGGCGGGTAGCGAAAAATGTGCGGAATCATCGGCATCGTCGGCAAAACCGAAGTCGCGTCGGCGCTCTACGACGCGCTGACCGTGCTGCAGCATCGCGGTCAGGACGCGGCCGGCATCGCGACGATCGACGGCAACCGGCTGCGCCTGCACAAGGGGCAGGGCCTGGTCCGCGACGTGTTCCATCGCGAGAACATGCTCGCGCTGCGCGGCAACGTCGGCATCGGCCACTGCCGCTATCCGACCGCCGGTTCCGAGGGCTCGGCCGAGGCGCAGCCGTTCTACGTGAACTCGCCGTACGGCGTCGCGCTCGCGCACAACGGCAACCTGATCAACACCGACGCGCTGCGCCGCGAGGTGTTCGAGGACGATCGCCGCCACATCAACACCGATTCGGACTCCGAGATCCTGCTGAACGTGCTCGCGCACGAGCTGCAGATCCAGGACCGCATGAAGCTGACGCCGGACCACATCTTCAAGGCCGTCGCCGGCGTGCACGCGCGCTGCGTCGGCGGCTACGCGGCGGTCGCGCTCGTGCTCGGCTACGGCGTGCTCGCGTTCCGCGATCGCCACGGCATCCGTCCGCTCGTGCTCGGCGAGCGCGAGACCGCGAACGGCAAGGAGTACGCGGTCGCCTCGGAGTCGGTCGCGCTCGACATACTCGGCTTCAAGCTGCTGCGCGACGTCGCGCCCGGCGAGGCCGTGCTGCTGACGCTCGACGGCCAACTGCACGCGCGCCAGTGCGCCGAGCCCGCCCGCCACGCGCCGTGCATCTTCGAGTACGTCTATCTCGCGCGGCCGGACTCGATGATCGAGGACGTCTCGGTCTACAAGGCGCGGCTGCGCATGGGCGAGAAGCTCGCGGAGAAGATCCTGCGCGTCTGGCCCGATCACGACATCGACGCGGTGATCCCGATCCCGGACACCTCGCGCACGGCCGCGGTGCCGCTCGCGCAGCGGCTCGGCGTGCCGGTCCGCGACGGCTTCGTCAAGAATCACTACATCGGCCGCACGTTCATCATGCCGGGTCAGAGCGAGCGCGTGCGCTCGGTGCGGCGCAAGCTCAATGCGATCCCGCTCGAGTTCCGCAAGAAGAACGTGCTGCTCGTCGACGATTCGATCGTGCGCGGGACGACGTCGAAGCAGATCATCCAGATGGCGCGCGAGGCCGGCGCGAAGAAGGTGTACTTCGCGTCCGCGGCGCCGCCGGTGCGCTATCCGAACATCTACGGCATCGACATGCCGGCCGCGACCGAGCTCGTCGCGCACGGACGCACCGAGGAAGAGATCCAGCAGATCCTCTGCGCCGACGGACTCGTCTACCAGGACCTCGACGATCTGATCTGGGCCGTGCAGGACGGCAACGAGGATCTGAAGCACTTCGACACCTCGTGCTTCTCCGGCGAGTACGTGACCGGCGTCGAGCCGACCTACCTGCGCGCGCTCGAATTCGCGCGCTCCGACGACGCGAAGGCGCTGCGCCGCCAGGCCGGCTGAGGCGCCCTCGTCGCGCGCAGACCCCGGTAGCCAGCGGCTTCAGCCGCGACCCCGACGATGACGACAATCGTCGCGATCCCTCGTCGCCGCTGAAGCAGGCTCCCACGCGTGGACCGCGGCCGCATGTGGCCGGCGGCTTCAGCCGCGACCACGCCGATGATGGCCCTGGGTCCGCCTGGTATCCGGTACCCGCCGCGATCCTTCGTCGCCGCTGAAGCGGGCTCCTACGGAGAGCCGAACGGGCGCCGGCGGAAAATCCGGCCGCTCGCGCATCCGGCCCGTGCACGCCGACCCGCTCGCTGTGCAGATCGGCATGCGTCCGCCGGCGACGGTCCCGGCCGTCCGAGTCGTGGATAATGCGCCGATGCCGTGCAGGCGAGCGGTGAGCGCGTGATCGAATCCGAAAACCTGTTCGACGCGGCGGCCGGCTGCCTCGAATGCCGCGAGCCCGCGGACAAGCTCGCGGCGACGCGGGCCGCGGCCGCGGCGTTCGCCTCCGGCGCGCTGCGCATCGATGCGGCGGCGCCGCCGCCGGCGCCGATCGGCGTGCCGGGCCGTCCGGTGCGGCCGCGGCTGGTCGCGCCGCGACAGCTCGCGCAGCGCGGCCTCGGCTCCGGCGAAGGACGCGCCGCGCTCGTGCACGCGGTCGCGCACATCGAATTCAACGCGATCAATCTCGCCTGGGACGCGGTCTACCGCTTTCGCGGCATGCCGCAGGCGTACTACCGCGACTGGGTGCAGGTCGCCGCCGACGAGGCGCGCCATTTCGCGTTGCTCGAAGCGCGCCTCGGCGAGCTCGGTCGCGGCTACGGCGACTTCGACGCGCACGACGGCTTGTGGGAGATGGCCGTACGCACGGCGGACTCCTGCCTCGCGCGCATGGCGCTGGTGCCGCGTGTGCTCGAGGCGCGCGGCCTCGACGTGACGCCCGGCATGATCGCGCGCCTGCGCGGCGCCGGCGACGAGCGTACGGCGGCGATCCTCGAGGTCATCCTGCGCGAGGAGGTCGCGCACGTCGCGGCCGGATCGCGCTGGTTCGCCTGGTGCTGCGCGCGCGACGGCGTCGACGCGCCGGCGACGTTCGCGGCGCTCGTGGAGACGCATCTGCGCGGTGCGGTGCGCGGGCCGTTCAACGTCGAGGCGCGTCTCGCCGCCGGCTTCTCGGCGGACGAGCTGGCTCGCCTCGGCGAAGCGGCCGCATGAGGCGCGCGTCGTTCGCCGTCGCGGTCGTCGCGAGCGGATTCCTGCTGCTCGCCTGGGCCGCCTCGATCGACTGGAGCGCGCCGTTGCGGCCGGCCGCCCAGCGCAGCGTGTTCGGCAGCGAATTCCGTGCGCTGTTCGGCGCGGCCGAGGACCACGACGGACGCCTGCACGTCGCCGCCGCGGCCGAGGACTTCTCGGCCGTGCAGTCGGCGGCGCCGGCGAATCTCGTCGCCGAGGAGCTGCCGCTGCTGCGCTACCGCTTCGCGGACTTCCCGCGCACGCTGGAGCTCACGTTCCTGTTCCGCGCGCAAGGCGACGACGACGTGCAGACCGTGCAGCTGCCGTGGCCGGGCTCCGGCGTCGCGAGCTTCGACCTGTCGCGCGTGCCGGCCTGGAAGGGCCGCATCGTCGAAATCGGCTTCGCCGAGTTCCCGACCGCGCAGAACGTGCCGCCGGAGCGCGGCTTCGCGCCGTTCGACCTCGTCGGCGTCGAGCTCTGGTCGCCGTCGTGGCGCGGCGCATTCGCCGCGCTCGCGACCGACTGGTTCGGCGCGTGGCCGTGGAGCCAGCGCTCGGTGCACGCACTCGGCCGCGACAGCGACGCGCCGCACGCGCGCTCGGCCGTGCTGTTCGCCGCGCTCGCGGCGGCGGCGGCGAGCGCATGGGCCGCGCTGCTGCTCGGGCTGCGCGGCCGTCGTCTGCTCGTCGCGGCCGCGGCCTGCATCGCGTTCGCCTGGATCGCGCTCGATCTGCGCTGGCAGGCCGGCCTGCTGCAGCGGCTCGCGCTGACGCGCTCGTTGTACGCCGGCGTCGCCTGGCCGCAGCGCGAACGCATCGTCGGCGACAGCGACGTCGTGCGCGCGGCCGACGAGGTCAAGGCGCTGCTCGCCGGCGAGCCGGCCGAGCGACGCGTGCTCGTGCTGGCCGGCAGCAGCTACGAGGTGCTGCGCCTGATCTGGCACCTGTCGCCGCTGAACGCGGCGCCGTTGCCGCTCGCGCTGCCGTCCGGCGCCGCGCTGCCCGACGGCTGCATCGTCGTCTTCTACGACACGACCACTTGGCACGACAATCCGGCGATGCGCGCGCTGCTCGCGAGCAGCGCGCGCATCACCGGCCCCGACAGCCTGCTCGCGAGCGGCTTCGAAAGCGGCCGCGTCGCCGTGTTCCGCTTCCGTCGTGTCCGTTAGCTACGCGCTCGCCTGGCTGCTGCCGCTGCTCGCCGGCAGCGGCCTCGTCGGCCTGCTCGGCGCCGGGCGGCGCTTTCGCGGCGACGGCGCCGTCGCGCTCGGTGCCGGCTGGGTCGTCGGCGTGTTCGTCGCGGCGGCCGGCGCGCGCGCATTCGGCGGTGCGGACGCGCTCGCCGTGACCGCGCGCGTCGCGCCGTGGCTCGGCGCGTTCGGCGTGCTCGCCTGGATCGCCGCGCTGCTGCGTCTGCGCGTCGCGCCGGCAACGCGGGCCGGCGAGCCGGCCGAGCGGCGGCCGCTGCGTGCGGGCGGCATGCGGGCCGCGCTGTTCTGGCTGCTGCTCGCGGCGATCGTCGTGCGCGTGCTGACGGTCGCCGACGAGGCCGCGCTGCGGCCGGTGTTCCCGTGGGACGCCTGGGCTGCCTGGGCGATCAAGGCGAAGAACTGGATGTTGCTCGGCCACGTCGAGCGCTACGTGCCGGTGCTCGACTGGCTCGCCGATCCGCTCGCGCCGACGCGCACGGCGGCGACTTGGAACTATCCGGAGCTGCTCGCCTGGCTCGAAGTCTGGTTCGCCGGCGGCGCCGGCGGCTGGAACGAGCCGCTCGTCGATCTGGCCTGGTGCGGCGCGCTCGTGGCGTTCGCGCTCGCCGCCTACGGCTACGCGCGCGGCTTCGGGCTCGGCGCCGGCGTGGCGATCGCGCTGGTCTACGCGTTCGTCTCGCTGCCGCTGATCGACGCGCACGTCGCGCTGGCCGGCTACGCGGATCTCTGGGTCGCGGTCACGCTCGGGCTCGCTTCGCTGGCGTGGGCACGCTGGCTCGCGTTCCGCGAACGCGGGCAATGGTGGCTCGGCGTCGCGCTCGCGCTGTGCCTGCCGGCGATCAAGCTCGAGGGCGCGATATGGCTCCTGATCTTCTCCGCCGTCGTCGTGCTCGACCTGCTGCCGCGCCGCTGGCGCTGGGGCGTGGCCGGGCTCGTCGCGGCGCTCGCCGTGCTCGGCGTCGTGCTCGGCGGCTTCGTGCTGCCGATGCTCGGTCTCGGCCTCGTGCACGTCGCCTGGGGCGACGTGACCGTGCCGACGCTCGGCGCATTCGAGCTCGGCTGGCATCCGGTCGGCGCCGCGCTGCTCGCGAGCCTGTTCACGCTGCCGAACTGGCACCTGTTCTGGTACGTGCTGCCGGCGCTCGTGCTCGTGCGCGGACGCGTGCTGCTCGAGGATCACGCGGCGCGCTTGTTCGGCCTGTTCGTCGTGCTGCAGCTCGCGTTCCTGTTCCTGTTGTTCTTCTTCACCGAGGCGGCGGCCTGGGCGCAGGATTTCACCAGCGCGAATCGGCTGATCCTGCAGATCGTGCCGAGCCTGTTCGCATTCGCGATGCTGCTGCTGCGCACGCCGCGGCCGGTGCGCAGATTCCAGTCCGGATGGTCCGTCGCGCGCTGAGCCGTCGGAGCTTGCCTCGTTCGAGCGGGTGCCTTGGTCTCGCTACGGCGCGCGAGCCGCAAAGCCCGGCGAAGCGACGCGCGGACGGGCGACCAAGCCGCACGCGGCTCGGGCCGATCGTGCGCAGCCGGATTCGACCCTGCGCGCGGCTCTCGGCCGCCGGGTGCGCCGCAGATTCCTTTCAAGCGACCGCCTGCGCGTAAAGTGCGCGGATCGCCGCCGCGGAGCGGTCGAGCGTGAACTCGCGCTGCCAGCGTGCGCGCCCGGCCGCGCCGAGGCGGGCGCGCAGGTCCGCATCGTCGAGGCGGGCGATCGCGCGCGCGAGCTGGGCGGCATCGCCGGGCGGCACGAGCAGGCCGGTCTCGCCGTCGGCGACGACGACGCCGACGCCGGAGCCCGGGATCGCGCTCGCGACGACCGGACGTGCCGCGCGCATCGCCTCGAGCAGCACGAGGCCGAACGCCTCGCCGCGGTCGAGCGACGGCAGCACGAACGCGTCCGCGGCCGCATAGGCCCCTGCGAGCGCCGCGTCGTCGAGCACGCCGGCGAACGCGACGCGTCGGTCGACGCCGCGCGCCTGCGCGAGGTCGCGCAACTCGCGTTCGCACTCGCCGCCGCCGACGAGCAGCAGGCTCGCGTCCGTGCCGAGCGCGAGCGCGTCGAGCAGCACGTCGAAGCCCTTGTAGCGGCTCAGCCGGCCGACCGCGAGCAGGCGCAGGCCGCCGCTCGCCGGCCAGAGGTCCGTACGCAGCGCGCCGGCTGCGGCGTCGGCGATGCCGAGCGGAACCACGGTCACCTTCGCGCGCCACGGCGCGAGCGCGGCGCTCGCGTCGAGATACGGCGTCGACGTCGCGACGACCGCATGCGCGCGCGCGAGCAGCGCCCGCTCGAACGGCCGATAGGCGCGATAGAACGTGCGCAGCCGCCGGTCCGGCGAATCCGGCGGTACGTCGGCGTGCCAGTGCACGATCCACGGCAGGCGCCTCGCCGCCGGCATCGCGAGCGCCGCGAAGCTCGACGGATTCGGCAGGTGCAGATGCAGGAGCTGCGGCCGGAACTCGTGCAGCACGCGCGCGAGCTCGAGCGGAAACGCGGGACTCAGCGGCGTGTAGACCGGAGCGGCGAGGCAGCCCGCACGTCGGATCTCGACGCCGCCGAGCGTCGCGCGCGCGCCGCGCCAGCATCCCGGGCGCTGGTGCACGAGCGCGGCGACCGCGTCGCCGTGCGCGACGCACCATTCGGCGAGTGCCTGCGTGTAGCGTTCGATGCCGCCGCGTTCCGGCGCGTAGTACTTGCCGACGTGCAGGACGCGCAGGCGCGCATCGTCGAATCGGGCGTTCAAGCGCATTCCCCTACGTCCGCGCGGAGCGGCCTTCCACGCGCGGCGCGAAAACGGACGGCGCCGGGGTTCGCGGCGCGGCGGCGCCGCGACGGAACACGGCCCGCAGCGGCGATGCCTTGCGTCCCGCGGCGGCACGGGCGAGGAACGCGGATCATCGTGATGATGCGTCGCGGTCCCTCCTCGCGCCGCGAACCGAGCGCGAACGCCGCCGTGCGTGCCGCTGCGCAGCGGCGCAGTCGCGGGCGCCGCGTGCCGCGCCGGCGCGGCACGTCGCGCGCGCGTTTCGGAATCGGGCGCGTCGGGATCGACATTCGCGCGACGATAGCGGAGTCCGCCCGATCAGAAGCGGATTCGCCGCGCCGTCGGCGAGACGCGGTCACGCGCGATCGCTGTCGGCGTCCGCGGCACGAGCCGGTCGACCGCCGACGCGCTCGAGCTCCTGCTCGATGATCGCGAGCTTCTGCGTCAGCCGGCGGATCTGGCGTTCCTGCTTCGAGCGGTCGATGTCGAGCTTCAGCATGCGGATCAGGATCAGCGAGACGCCGACGATGATCGGCAGCACCGGCGCGTAGACGATGCCGGTCAGATGGCCGAGCCAGACGACGACGATCGGGAACACGCCGAGCACGAACGTCGCCGCGGCGACCGCGAACCACCACAGCGCATACGGCCCGTGCAGATGGTCGCGGCGCACGAGGAACAGGATCGCGCCGGCCAGCGCGATGCCGAGCACCGCCGAGGTGATCTGCCCGGTCAGCATCACGCCGGATCGCTCGTGACGTGACCGTGGCGGCGGCCGACGTCGAGCTGGGCGATGCAGAGCACGGTCGTGTTCAGCATGTAGCGCACGACGACCCACCACGACGCGAACACGCGAGAGTGGCCCTCGCGGCGCGGCAGCATCGCGACCGGTGTCTCCTCGATGCTCAGATCGTGCTTCGCGAGCAGCATCAGCACGCCGACGTCCTGGTAGTCGAGCAGGCTCGCCGCCGGACCGGCCAGCAGCTTCGTCGCGGCGCCGTCGTAGAGCCGCAGGCCGGAGGTGAAATCGCCGAGCCGCAGCCCCGTCAGCGCACGCAGGTAGCGCCACGCGACGCGCTTGGCGCGGCTCAGCCGCGCGATGCAGGTGCCGATGACGACGTTCGCGCCGCTGCGCGCCTGCGCCTCGAACAAGGCCGGCAGCGCCTCCGGCGGGTGTTGCCCGTCAGCGTCGAGCGTGACGACGCCGGCGTGGCCGCGCCGCTGCGCATAGCGGATGCCGGTCTGCGTCGCGCCCCAGGCGCCGAGCCCGAGCGGCAGCGTCAGCACGCCGGCGCCGGCCGCGCGCGCGCGTGCCGCGGTCTCGTCGGTGCTCGCGTCGTCGACGACGAGCACGTCGCAGCCGAGTGCCCGGCGTACGCCGGCGACGACGTCCGCGACCGTGCCCGCCTCGTTGCGAGCGGGGATCACGGCCAGGCAGTCGGCGGCGCGGAGGGGGCGGGAGTCGGCGGAGGCCACGAGGCAGGGGGCGGCGGCGGAGGCGGGATTCTGCGGATCGAGGCCGGGGAGGTCAATGCGATATGTCGCCACGCTTCATCTCGCTTCGGCGCTCCGGCGAGGCCGACTGCGGCGGTCGACGTGCGCGGCCGCGATTCGGCCGGGCGGGATACGGCCGCTCGCGCAGCGGCCGATCGGCATGGGCAGCCGAGCAGGTGCGGTCGGGCGCGGGCGGTGCTGCGCGGGCGGGGCAGCAAGGACGGGCCGCGGCCGGCTGGTACGCAGCTCGCCTCCTCATATAGAGTGGACTGCGCCGGCCAAGCCGTGTGAAACGGCGGCTCGGGCGGCCGCCCGAGGCGGCGGTTTCGGGCGGAGCGGCACGGTCGACAGGGCTCCGGAGGGGCGCGCGACGGGAGGAGCAAGAAAGTTCCCCTAGGCGTGTCCGGTCCAGGACCATTCATGCGTCATATAGGCTCGTGGGCCGGAGGCGTCGAGCCGAAGGCCGGGGACGGGACCGCAGGCAGTTGGGGACCCCTTCTCGAATCTGGCAAGGTTGGCCAGGCCCATGCCACGAACCGTGTTGACACGGTGGTATGACTCCACTATCGTCCGCGCGGATCGGGCTTGGTTAACAAGTGTTCACACCGTAGGGGATGGGGACTGCAACCCGCCCGAGACTTTCTAGGGAGATGCACATGAATACGAAGATGAAGGTGCTGTCGCTGGCGCTGGTCGGTCTGTGCGGGTATGCGGGTAGCGCGCTGGCAGGCACCACCTGCCCGACGAGTCCGAGCCCGCCGTGGACGGCGGTGAATGCACTGGGCGGCACGGCCCAGATCGTCGCCGGCGGTTATGCGGGTACGGCTTGCCGCCTGGACTCGACGCTGACGGGCGATGCGACGTCGTTCGCGACGGTCGAGGATGATTCCCCGAGCGCCGAGCCGCGTTATCGCGTCCATTTCATCATCAACGCTGATTCGATCGGCACGCTCGGTGCGGTCGATGCTGCGTACATCTTCTCCGCCACGTCGACCGCCGGTCCGCAGATTCAGCTTTCGATCGTCGGTGACGGTGCGGGTGGTAAGCTGGTTTCGTTCATCGTTCCGAACGCGAATGCAGCGGGTGGGTCCGATGTCGGCACGTACGCGCTCGCGGCCGGTGAGAATCACATCGAATTCGATCTCGACAACTCGGGTCATTTCAGCTTCTGGCTGAACAACAACGATCCGAACAACGCGACCTTCACCGATCCCAATTTCAGCAACGGCGGAGCGACGATCGAAACCGCGTTCCTCGGCTTGGCCGGTCCGACGACGGGATTCGTGGCTGCTGCTGGCGGCGCCGTCGGATTCGATCAATTCGATTCGCGTCGCACGACTTTCATCGGCTACTAAGCGTCGCTGATTTTTCTCAATTGACGGAGTGACTAATATGAAGAAACTTTCTGCTCTGATCGCGTTGTCGATGTTCGTTGCGCCGGCGGTTTATGCGCAGGCTGGCGGAAGCTGCGCCACCGCGATTACGCTTACGCCCCAAGAGGGGCTCGTCGTCGATACGACCGGCGGAACGGGCTGGATCAACAGTTATGGCCCGCTGGCCAGCCCGTCGAACGACGTGATCTACACGTTCACCTCGGGCGCCGAAGCGCCGACGGGAAGCATTACGGCTACGGCCTCCACGTATCCGTTCGCGATTTACGTCCTCAACACCTGTGCGGCCGGTGCAGGCCCGACGCCGATCCTGTCGACGGCGACGATCGGTACTCCGATTCCGCTCAACACGCTTGCGCCGAATACGCAGTATTGGGTTGCGATCACCGGCACGGCTGCCGGTGGTGCCGGCGCGAATGGCTCGGTGACGCTTACTGTCCTGCCGACGCTGCCGGTCACGCTGCAGAGCTTCCAGATCGACTGATCGGCCAGTTTCACGAGTCATCAGAGCCCGGCGCATGCCGGGCTCTTTTTTTGTGCGTGGATCACTGCTCGCGTGCCGTATGCGGCATGGCCGAGCTGGCGCCGATTCGTCGCGGAGTGCGTAGCAGTCATCTCGTCGTTGAAAGTCGCAGATAACAACCGGGTATACGGGAAATCGTTCGATGTCGTTAGGCCGCTCCGTCGCAACAGCGCTGATGCTGACGTGTTGGATATTTGCCCCGATGCCGCACGCGGCTTCAGTCGCAGATGGTGATGCGCTTGTCGTCCACGATTGCAGCTACGGCGAGGTCTATGAATTCACCGAGGCGGGATGTTCGGCCTCGATCGAGAACACCGGCACGAGGCCGCTGAAACTTTCGATCGTCCCGGTACAGCCGCGCAATACGGTCGCGCCGAACGCGATCACGCTCGGGCCCCGCGCGCGCGTGCCTCTGTCGCTGCGTGTCGTCACCGACGACGTCGCCGGTGCGATCACGTGGACGTACCGTATCGACCACGGCCGCGATAGCCCGCATTTTCTGCGGGCGAGTGGTTTCATCAGTTCGGTGCTCGACGTCAGTCGGCCGGAGATCAAGTTCGGCAGCCTCGATGCCGCGAACCTGCCGTCATTACAGACGATCGCTCTGACGAGCAGCCTCGATCCGAGAATACGCGTGACGCAAGTTTTGTCGGCTCCACCGATGCTGCAAGCAGTGATCGGGCCCGACGCGAAATCTCTGACCGTCCAAGTCGGTCCGGACGCACCCTGGGGCTCGTTGGACGGGGTGGTGAAGCTTGCGCTCGATCATGCGCAGCAGAAGCAGGTCTGGGTGCACGTGACGGGTAACGTCGTCGGTGACGTCGCACCGCCGGACAATCCGCATTGGGTCGGCGAGATCGCGTGGCAGCCGAAAAACGTCTTGAAGGTGCCCTTGATCGACCGTGACGGACGCGATTTTTCGATCGGCAACGTCTCGTCGACGGAATTCGCGGCGACCTACGACAGCGCTGAATGCGAGCCCGCGCGAAGCGGTTGTCGCACTCTGTTGATTCACGTGTCGAAGTCGCAGCCGGCCGGTATGTTCAAGAGCAACTTGGATGTCGTACTGCCGGACCGCAATAAGCACCTGCGGGTCGGGATTCAGGGAGTGCTCGGCGAGCGCCCGAAGCCCGGCGGGCCGGCATCGCCTCCGGCGATTACGAAAATCCCGGTGGACATGCCGCAGGCCGACGACGGCATCACTGCGGTGCCGCCGCTCAAGGTGCAGCCCGATCCGCCGGGCGCTGGACCGCTGCTCAAGTGGACGGTGAATCAACAACGGAGCGTATACGGCTACCAGATCCTCCGCGGCAACTCGGCCGATGGTCCGTTCGAGTTGATGGATCCGCATGTGATGCCGAAGATCGACAACGGCAGAGGGCCGGTCGCCTATCGTTGGCGCGATACGAGCGCGGTCAAGGGCCAGGCGTACTGGTACTACGTTGTCGTGCTCTATTCGTCGGGCGATCGCCACGCGCTCTCGGCGCCGCAAAGAACGATCGCGAAGTAGCTCACGCGGGTGGGCATGCGCGCGATTCGGTACTCGGAACGTGCAGGGCGCCGCTGTCGCTCATAGCGACCGAGCTCGGCCGAGCGTCTGCGCGCCCGGCGAATCGTGCACGGAACTCGGCGGCGTCCGGCTCGGCGCCGCGTGACGCGTTCGGCTCGCGTTCCGCGTTGCCCTGCGAGCCGCGATCGTTGCGGGCAGCGCGGAACTCGTTTCACGACTGTCCTCCGAAGCTCAGTGCGACGGCCTCGAACGTTCCGTTCTCCGCGCGCACCACGCTCCCCTGCTCGTACCAATCTCCGAGCACGATCCGTTCGGCGGGCCGGCCGTCGAGCTCGAAACGGTGCACTGCGGGGCGGTGCGTGTGCCCGTGGATCAGACGGCGAACGTCGTGGCGGCGCATCGCGTCTCGGACGGCGGCGGCATTCACATCGGTGATCGCGTCGGCGACCGAGCGCGTATAGCGGCGGCTCTCGGCGCGCGCCTGCTGCGCGAATGCCTCGCGTTCCGCGCGCGGCCGCGCGAGGAACCTACGTTGCCAATCCGGCGCATGCGACTCGGCGCGGAACGCCTGATAGCGCGGATCGTCCGTGCACAGCGTATCGCCGTGCATCAGCAAGACGCGCTCACCGTCGATTTCGACGACGCTCGGGTCCGGCAGCAGCGTCGTGCCTGCGCGGCGCGCGTACGCGTCGCCGAGCAGGAAGTCACGGTTGCCGTGGATGAAGAAGCACGGCACGCCGGCGGCGTGCAGACCGGCGAGCGCCTTGGCGACGCGGTCCGCGGTCGCGTCGCCGGCGTCGTCGCCGATCCAGGCCTCGAACAGGTCGCCGAGCACGTACAGCGCCTGCGCGTGCGCGGCTTCGTGGCGCACGAACTCGACGAAAAGCTGCGTGATGTGCGGCTGGCTTTCGTCGAGGTGCAGGTCGGAGATGAACAGCGTCGTCATGCGCTTCCGCTTCTCCGCAGCGCGGCCGTGCCACCGGTGAGAACCGACGCCGGCACCGCTTCGACGCCGGCGTGCCGGCCCACGGCTCGCCTACCGACGAACGGCCGCGTCGACGCCGGCCGCTTCCGTCGTCGACGACTTACTGAACGATCGTCGCCTTCTCGATGACGATCGGCGTCGTCGGCACGTCGCTGCGGAACGGTCCCTGCGGGCCGGTCGGCACGGACTTGATCTTGTCGACGACGTCGAGGCCGGTCACGACCTTGCCGAATACCGTATAGCCCGGGTTCGCGTCGCTGACGTAATCGAGGCGCGGATTGTCGACGACGTTGATGAAGAATTGCGCGGTCGCGGAGTTCGGATCCATCGTGCGCGCCATCGCGAGCGTGCCGCGCAGGTTGCTGAGGCCGTTCTTCGACTCGATCGGAATCGGGGCCTTGGTCGGCTTCTGACGCAGATCCTGCGTGAAGCCGCCGCCCTGGACCATGAAGCTGCCGATCACGCGGTGGAAGATCGTGCCGTCGTAGAAGCCGCTCTTGACGTAGCCGAGGAAGTTCTCGACAGACTTCGGCGCCTTGTCCGGATACAGCTCGACGGTGATGTTGCCGAGGCTCGTCTTCAACAGCACCTTCGGCGTGCCGGATGCCGTCTCGGACGTCGCCTTCGCTTTCTCGGCTTGCGCGGCGGGCGCCGCCTTCTTCGCCGGAGCCTTGGCCGGCTTGGCCGGCGCGTTCGTCTGGGCCAGAGCGAGTGCGGGGACGAGCAGGGCGATCGCGAGCAGCAGACGTTTCAGCATGAAAGTGGCTCCGTGCGAATGACGTGAGACCGCGAATGATAGGCGCTGCGGCACGCCGCGTCATGCGCCGTCGGCGACGCGCCGCGAAGCGGCGTGCGGAGACACGGCGGCGTCCGCGCGGGCGGTTGCCGCCCCGTTGCGCGGTCAGCCGACCGCGAGCGCCGCGGCTTCTGCTGGGTGGCCTCGAGGGCGCGGCGCGACGGTGCCGCATACGCAGCGACGGCTCCGATCTGACGTCGCAGCGGTGCATCGCGTTCGGGCACTCGACGCCCCGGGCGCATCGCCGCAGCCAGCACTCGCGGCGCACGCAGACGTGAAAGCATGTCCGCACGCCCGCAGCCGCAATGGCGGGCGATCGTCCTTCATGGCAGGGAGATCGCCGCAGAGCGGCGACGTCATGCCGCAGCCGTTGCCGCAGCCTCGCCGTACGACGCAGCGGGACGCCCGCGCGGCGACGACCTGAGAAGCGGCCGCTACGCCTCGCGAAATGGGCCCACCTCAAGCCGCGATCTTATCGGTCGCGCGGACCTGCAGCTTGAGGTCGAGGATCTTGAAATAGTCGCGTTCCTGCTCGAGGTCCGCGCGCGTCAGTGGGTGCTGATCGAGCCAGCTCGCCGGCAGCTCGAGGCGCAGCGTCTTGTCCTCGGCGATCAGTTGCACGGGCGGCAGCGCCTCGGTCGTGCGCCCGCGCTGGAGCAACGCGGCCAGGCGCAGCAGCGCGGTCAGCCGGCGCGTCGGCCGGCGCAGCCGCTCCGGCAGCGCGTCGATCGTCTCGCGGTCCGGCTTGCGCCGGTGCGAGCGGATGATCGCCGCGAGCGCCTGCTGGCCCTGGCGCGTGAAGCCGGGCAGATCCGAGTTCGCGACGATGTAGGCGCCGTGGATGTGGTGCAGGCTGTGCGCGATCGCGAGGCCGATCTCGTGCACATCGGCGGCCCAGCCGAGCAGCTCGCGCTCGGCGCCGCCGAGCTGCCACGCGTCGGCGACCTGGTCGAACAGCTCCAATGCGGCGTAGTGCACGCGCGCGGCCTGCGCGCGGTCGACCGCGTAGCGCGAGGCGAGCGCGGCGACGCTGCCGGCGCGCGGGTCGCGCTGCATCGAGCGGCCGACCATGTCGTAGAGGATGCCTTCGCGCATCGCCGTCTCGCAGACGCTCATCGATTCGAGCGCGAACGTCGCGAACACGGCCTCCATGATCGCGACGCCGCCGGCGATCACGGCCGCGCGATCCTCGGCGAGGCCGGCGAGGCGCAGCGCCTCGACGCTGCCGGCTTCGAGAATCGCGTCACGCAGCCGCTCGAGCGCGGCGAAGTTGATGCCCTGTTCGCTCCAGCCGTTCGCCTGCACGATGTTGCCGATCGCCTTCGCGGTGCCCGAGGAGCCGATCGCCTCGCCCCAGCCGCGCGCCTTGTAGTCGGCGGCGAACTGCTGCAGCTCGATCGCGATTTCGGTCTGCGCCTGCCGCCAGCGCTTCGGCGTGAACTTGCCGTCGCCGAAGAAGCGCAGCGTGCTCGCGACGCAGCCCATCTGCACGCTCTCGGTCTCGATCGCGTCGAAGCCCTGGCCGATGATGAATTCGGTGCTGCCGCCGCCGATGTCGACGACGAGCCGGCGCTGCTTCGATTCGGGAACGTCGTGTGCGACGCCGAGATAGATCAGACGCGCCTCCTCGCGGCCGTTGACGACCTCGATCGGATGTCCCAGCGCGGTCTCGGCCGGCAGCAGGAAGCTCTGCGGGTGCGCGAGCCGGCGCACGGTGTTCGTCGCGATCGCGCGCACGCGGCTCGACGGCAGCGCGCGCAGGCGCTGGCCGAAGCGCGCGAGGCTCGCCAGCGCGCGCTCGCGCCGCTCCGGGTCCAGCGTGCCGTCCGCGCGCAATCCCATCGCGAGACGCACGCTGTCGCGCAGGCGGTCGATCAGGCGCAGGCTGCCGTGTTCGTAGCGCGCGACGACGAGATGGAAGCTGTTCGAGCCGAGATCGACCGCAGCCAGCAGCTCGCCGTCGCGGATGTCCGTGGCCGTCGCGTCGTTCACCGGGCGCGCTCGCATCGAAAGCCCGATTGTCGCACGATCGTCGTTCGACGCAGCGCCCGGCGTCGGTGCCGAGCGCTATTGCGTGAACTTCGTCAGCAGCGCCTGCTGCGCCGAGTGTGGCGGCGCGTCGCCCGGCGCCAGCCGCACGTAGCCGCCGTCGGCCTCGAGCCGCCACGCCTGCGTGTTGTCGGCGAGGTAGTTCGCCAGCGCCTCGTCGAACACGCGTTCGGCGAGCTTCGGATCGAGGATCGGGAAGCAGGTCTCGATGCGGCGGAGCAGGTTGCGCTCCATCCAGTCCGCGCTGGAGCAGTAGATCTCCGGCGCATCGTCGTTCTGGAACCAGTACACGCGGCTGTGCTCGAGGAAGCGGCCGACGATCGAGCGCACGCGGATGTTGTCCGACACGCCCGGGATGCCGGGCCGCAGCGTGCACGCGCCGCGCACGATCAGGTCGATCTGCACGCCGGCCTGCGACGCGCGATAGAGCAGCTCGACGACGCTCTCCTCGTTCAGCGCGTTCATCTTCGCGATGATGCGCGCCGGCTTGCCGTCCTGCGCGTGCGCGATCTCGCGCTCGATCTTCTGCATCAGGCCTTTGTGCAGCGTGAACGGCGAGTGCAGCAGGCACTTCAGCTTGATGACCGGGCCGAGTCCGGACAGCTGCAGGAACAGCAGATGCGCGTCCTCGCCGATGTCCGCGTTCGCCGTCATCAGGCCGAAGTCGGTGTAGATGCGCGAGGTGACCTGGTGGTAGTTGCCGGTCGACAGGTGCGCGTAGCGGCGCAGCACGCCTTGCTCGCGGCGCACGATCAGCAGCATCTTCGCGTGCGTCTTGTAGCCGACGACGCCGTAGACGACCTGCACGCCGGCCTCCTGCAGCCGGTTCGCCAGACGCAGGTTCGCCTCCTCCTCGAAGCGCGCGCGCAGCTCGACGACGACGGTCACGTCCTTGCCTTGGCGCGCGGCCTCGATCAGATGATCGACGAGCGGCGAATCGTTGCCGACGCGGTACAGCGTCTGCTTGATCGCGAGCACGTCCGGGTCGGCGCTCGCCTCGCGCACGAGCTCGATGACCGCGCCGAACGACTCGAACGGATGATGCAGCAGGATGTCGCGCTCGCGGATCGCCGCGAACAGGCTCTTCTCCTTGATCACCGCGGGCAGCATGCGCGGCACGAACGGCGGGAACTTCAGGTCCGGCCGGTCGACCTGGTCGTAGATCGTGTTGATGCGGCTGACGTTGACCGGGCCGTCGCAGCGGAACACGTCGGGCTCGCTGAGCTCGAAGTTGTGCATCAGCATGTCCGAGATCGCCTTCGGACAGTTGTCGGCGACCTCGAGCCGCACCGGCTTGGCGAAGCCGCGTTCCTTCAGCTCGTCGCGCAGCGCGAGCGCGATGTTCTCCACCTCGTCCTCGTCGACGACGAGCTCGCTGTTGCGCGTCACGCGGAACTGGTACGAGCCCTTGACCTGCATGCCGGGGAACAGCTCGTCCATGAACTCGTGCAGCACGCTCGACAGGAACACGAAGTCGTACGGCGCCTCGGCGACCTCCGCCGGCAGGCGGATGATCCGCGGCAGCGAGCGCGGCGCGCGCACGATCGCCATGTGGCCTTCGCGGCCGAACGCGTCGCGGCCCTTCAGCACGACGGCGAGGTTCAGGCTCTTGTTCAGGATGCGCGGGAACGGATGCGCCGGATCGAGGCCGAGCGGCGACAGCACCGGCAGGATCTCGTTGCGGAAATAGCCCTGCAGCCAGCGCTTCTGCTTGACGGTCCAGATGTCGCGCCTGCAGAAGCGGATGCCTTCACGCTCGAGTGCTGGCAGCAGCGTCGCGTTCCAGAAGTCGTATTGCGCCTTGACCAGCATCAGCGCGCGCTCGCGGATGCGCACCAGCACGTCGGCCGTCTGCAGCCCGTCCGGACCCGGATGCAGCTCGCCGAGGCCGAGCTGCTGGCGCAGCACGGCGACGCGCACTTCGAAGAACTCGTCGAGGTTCGTGCACGAGATGCACAGGTAGCGCAGCCGCTCGAGCAGCGGCATCGACGGATCCTCGGCCTGCGCGAGCACGCGGAAATTGAACTCGAGCTGGGCGAGCTCGCGGTTCACGTACAAAGCCGGGTCCTTGAGGTTCTGCTGCACTTCGCGATTCATGGGCGGTCCGGGGTCGTGGGGTTCGCGAGCCCGCCGAGCGTCGCGCGCTGCGCGTCGCGTTCGGCGGCGCTCAGCGGGGCGAAGCCTTCGAGGCGCGCCAGCGCTTGCCCGTCGTCGGACAGCGCGAACGCGAGGAACTCGGCCGGCAGCCCGGCCGGCGCGCGCCGCGGCGGCAGGTTCGCGTAGACGTACAAGTTGCGGGCCAGAGGATAGCGGCCGTCCGTGACGCTCGATCGATCGGGCAACACGCCGCCGTCGGCGTCGCCGCGTGCGAGCGCGAGCGGCTTGACCAAGCCGTTGACGTAGCCGATGCCGGCGTAGCCGATCGCCTCGCGGTTGCCGGCCACGGCCGCGACGATCGCGCCGTTGCCGGGCCAGGCGACGACGTCGGCGCGGTAGCGGCCGCCGCACAGCGCGGTCTCGCGGAACAGCTCGAACGTGCCGGACACGCCGTTGCGGCCGATCGCGAGCATCGGCAGGTCGTCGGCGCCGGCGTCGAGCTCGCGCCAGCGCCGCACCGCCGAGCCGGCGCCGCAGCGGCGCGTGTCGGAATAGATCGCATCGAGCTCGGCGAGCGTGACGCGCCGCAGCGGATTGTCCGGGTGCACGAACACGACGATCGCGTCGTGCGCGACCGTCAAGCGCGTCGGCGCGTAACCGTAGCGGCGGTGAAACGACGCCAGCTCGGCGTCGCTCATCGGCCGGCTCATCGAGCCGAGATCCGCGGCGCCTTCGGCCAGCGCGCTCGGAGCGCTCGCCGAGCCGGCGGCCTGCACCTCGATGCGCACGCGCGGCCGCTGCGCACGGAACGCGTCGGCCCAGCGCGCGATCAGCGGACTGACCGTGTCGGAGCCGACGCTGACGAGGCTGCCGTCGGCCGCGCCCGCGGCGGCCGCGCCGCCCGCCTGCGCGAGGCAGGCCGCGGCCGCGAGCAGGCGCGCGGCGAGCCTCACGGCGCCTCCGCGAGCAGCACCGGCTCGAGCAGCCGCTCGGCGCCGAACACGCACGAGAACGTGCTGCCGACGCCGGGTTCGCTGTCGATCTCCAGGCGTGCCTGGTGCAGCTGCAGCACGTGCTTGACGATCGACAGGCCGAGGCCGGTACCGCCGGTCTCGCGCGAGCGGCTCGTCGAGACGCGGTAGAAGCGCTCGGTCAGGCGCGGCAGGTGCTGCGGCGAGATGCCCTGGCCGGTGTCGATCACCGACAGGCGCGCACGCTCCGCGGTGCTCTCCCAATGCAGCGTGATACGGCCGCCGGCCGGCGTGTAGCGCACCGCGTTGCTGACGAGATTCGAGAACGCGCTGTGCAGGTCCTTGGTCGAGCCGAGCAGATCGTGCTCGCCGGCGAGCTCGGTGGTCACGACGTGCGCGCCGTGGCTCAGCGCGACCGCTTCGCGACGCAGCGCCTCGAGCAGCGCGCGCAGGCTGACGCGCTCCTGCGGCAGCTCGCTCTGCGCCTCGAGCCGCGACAACGTCAGCAGATCCTCGACGATCTGCGTCATGCGCCGCGACTGGTTGCGCAGCTCGTGCAGGATCGGTTCGTACTCGGGGATCTGCTCCGGCTCGATCATGTCCAGGTAGCCGTGCACGACGGTCAGCGGCGTGCGCAGCTCGTGTGAGACGTTCGCGACGAAGTCGCGCCGTACCTGCTCGAGCCGCATCAGCTGGCTGACGTCGCGCGCGACGAGCAGCGCGCGGTCGTCGGCGTAGCGGATCAGGCGCAAGTTCAGGCGCAGGTTCTCGTCGCCGGGCGCGGCGAAGTCGGTCAGCGGCTCGGCGCCGTCCGTGCGCAGCCATTCGGCGATGCGCGGCGCGCGCAGGAGGTTGGTCAGGTGCCCGCCGACGTCCTGCGGGTACTCGAGCCCGAGCAGCGTGCCGGCCGCGGCGTTGAACCATTGGATGCGCTGCTCGCGATCGAGCGCCACGACCGCGTCGGGCAGCGCTGCGGCGGCGTCGCGGAACGCGCCCAGCAGACGCACGAGACGCCGCCTGCCGTCGATCGCCGCGCGCTGGCGCGCGTGGATCAGGTTCTCGATCTCGTCCCAGATGCCGCTGCCCTCGGCCGCGTGCAGGCGGCGCCGGCCGGCGAGCAGGCGACCGAGCCGTGCCAGCCGGTACAGGCCGTACGCGAGCGCGGCGGCCGCGACGGCGAGCAGGCTCTGCGCCGGCGCGTGCAGCCAGGCGCCGAGCGCGAACGCGACGGCACCGGCCGCCGCGAGCAGCCATGCGGTCGATCGCCAGGCACGGCCGAGCCGCGACGGCATCAGGCGAGCCTCGGACGGGGCGGAGCGCTGCGCATGCGGGGCGACACGGTCGGCACGAACGGATTGTAGGACCGCGTCGCCGCCGGCGCGCGCGGCGCGGCCGCGCCGCGACTAGACGCTGGTCGAGAAGCGGTAGCCCGCGCCACGGACGGTCTGCACCAGCGCGTCGCGGCCGAACGGCTCCAGCGTCTTGCGCAGGCGACGGATGTGCACGTCGACGGTGCGCTCCTCGACGTAGACGCCGCCGCCCCACACGTGATCGAGCAGCTGGCTGCGCGAGTAGACGCGCTCGGCGTGCGTCATGAAGAAGTGCAGCAGACGGTACTCGGTCGGGCCGATGTGCACCGGCTGGTCGCCGGAGAACACGCGGTGCGCGGCGCTGTCGATGCGCAGGCCGCCGAGCTCGACGACGCCTTCGGCGTCCTCGCCGTGCGTACGGCGCATGACCGCGCGGATCCGCGCGAGCAGCTCGCGCGTCGAGAACGGCTTGACGACGTAGTCGTCGACGCCGGCGTCGAGCCCGCCGACGCGATCGGTCTCCTCGCCGCGCGCGGTCAGCATGATGATCGGCACCTCGCGCGTGAGATCGTCCTTGCGCAGCCGCCGCGCGAGATCGATGCCGCTCATGCCCGGCAGCATCCAGTCGAGCAGGATCAGGTCCGGCACGCGCTCGCCGATCGCGGTCTGCGCCGCGCGCGCGTCGGCCGCGTGCATCGCCTCCATGCCGGCCTTGCGCAGTGCGAACGCGACCATGTCGCGGATCGCGGTCTCGTCTTCGACGATCAAAATATGCTTTTGCACGGAGTCACCGCAGTCGGCGCCGCAGCGGCGCTTTATGACGCGGTCATTGCAGCGTCAATATGTTACGCCCGAATGACAGCGCCGCGTCGGAGCCGCGTCGAAACGCGCGCGCGGCGCCGGGCGCCGCTCGCGCAGGTGTCGGAATCGTTACATGCGCCGGCGCCCGACGAACGGCACGTCCGCATCGACGTCGGGCCGGCAGCACGAGAACGCCGGAGCCTGCGACGGCATCTGCTCGAGCGCGTCCGGACCACCCGGCGCGCGCCGCTTGCGCAGCTCGAGCACGGTCGGCGTCAGCTCGGTGATGCGTGCGTCGATGCGGCTCCGCTGGTAATAGGTCAGGTCCGATTGTTTCGACAGCGCCTTGAGCTGGTTCAGCGCATCCTCCGCATGGCCGGTCAGGTAGGCGGCTTCCGCATAGGCCTCGGCGGCGCGAACCTTGTCGCCGGCGAGCTGATTCGCGCGGCCGAAGCTCTTCTGCAGATCCGGATCGTCGCCGTAGCGCTCGACGAGCGGGCGCAGCAGCTCGAGCGCGCGTCGCGCGCTCTTGGCGTCGGCCTGCGCGAGCAGCGCGTCGGAATAGCTCAGCGTGATCGCACGGTTGCCCGGAAAATCGTCGTAGAGCTGCTCGTAAATCTTCATCGCGTCGCCTTTGGCGCCGCTCTGGTCCTCGGCGTTCGCGAGCGCGAGCAGCAGCACCGACGATTTCGGCTGCCGCTTCAGCGGTTCCCTGAGCTCGTTCGCCGCCTTGGCCGGTTCGCCGGCGGCGGTCAGCGCGAGCGCATAGCCGTAGCGGTTCGAGGTCGTGTCGAACGCCGGATCGTCGTGCAGGTTGTTCGCGTAGTACGCGCGGATCATGCTCGGCGAATCGGCGGTCAGCACGCGCACGCGCTCGTGCATCAGCTCGAAATAGGTTTCCTCGGCGCCGCGCACGCTGCACGTGCTGACGGTGACCTGCGGCAGCGTGCCACTGCCCGGCGTCGCGCGTTCGATCGTCGCGGTCGCCGCGTCGCTCGCGGCGATCGCGCTCTCCTCGGTCGGCGGGCCGAGCACGGTCGGCTCGCTCTCGCGCCGCGGCGGCAGGCTCAGGTCGAGCGGACCGGACGAGGCGTGCAGCGAGGGCGCCGGCGGAAGCTTCGGCACGCTCGGGCAGCCGAGCTGCGCCGCGCGCGCCTTCGCTTCCGCGATGCGCTTCGTGTTGACCGGATGGTTGATCAGGAACTCCGGTACGTCGCTGCCGTTCACGCGCATGACCTTCTGCAGCGTCTGGAACGCCCCGGCCATCGCGTTCGGGTCGAAGCCCGCGCGCGCCATCGTCTGGATGCCGAAGCGGTCCGCCTCGGCTTCCTCGCTGCGCGTGAAGTTGATCTGGTGCTGCTGCATCGCCGAGGTGCCGGCCATCAGCGCGGCCGTGCCGGCGTCGTCGTTGCGATGCGCGCTCGCGATCATGACGCCGAGCATCGCGAGCATGATCGGAATCGACATCTTCTCGGTGCTTTCGAACGCGCGCAGAATGTGCTGCTGCTGTACGTGCGAGATTTCGTGGCCGAGCACGCCGGCGAGCTCGTCCTCGCGCGTCATCGCGGTGATCAGGCCGGCGTTGACCGCGACGTAGCCGCCCGGAGCCGCGAACGCGTTGATCTCCGGATCGCGGACGACGAAGAACGTGAACGACAGATCCGGACGATCGCTGCTCGCGACGAGGCGGTAGCCGATCGAGTTGATGTAGTCGTTCAGCAGCGGATCGTCGAGCACGAGGCCGTACGCGCGCATCTCCTGCAGCATCGCCGCGCCGTAATCGTGCAGCTCCTGCGGCGAGGCGACGCTGCCGGCGGAGCTGCCGATGTCGGGCAGCTTGACGTCCGGCTCGCGCGCGCCGGCCAGCGCGGTCGCGCAAGCGACGGTCAGAACGGTGAGGCCGTGGACGAGACGCATGACGAGGGCGAGGAGGGACGGACGGACCGTGCTTGGACCACATTAGCGCGGCGGCGTTCCCGCCGCCAGCGTCTCGGAAGATCGGCTCGGCGTCGCCACGACGCCGCTCAGTCCGCATTCATCGATGCGGCACGCGACGGCGTGCGCTCCGGCTTCGGCCCGCGCACGACACGCCGAGCAGACCTTGCAACTCGCCGGCGGCCGCTCCACTCTCCGGAGACGTCTCGACGCACGGTGTCTGTCCATGAAACGAGTCGAAATCTACACGACGGCGATCTGTCCGTACTGCGTGTCGGCGAAGAGCTTCCTGAAGCGCAAGGGCCTCGATTACGACGAGGTCCGCGTCGATCTCGACCCGGCCCGGCGAGAAGAAATGCTGCAGCGGAGCGCGGGGCGGCGCACCGTCCCGCAGATCTTCATCGGCGGCGTGCACGTCGGCGGCTACGACGACCTCGTCGCCGCGGACCGCAGCGGCCGGCTGGGCCAGTTGACGGCCGAGGCCGGTCCGTGAGCGGCCGCGTCGAGCAGTTCACGACGTTCCGGCAGCGCATGAACGAGCGCATCCTCGCGCACGACAACCAGGTCGTGCGCCGTTTCTTCGCGCTCGATACGCAGACCTACAAGGATGGCGCGCTCGACGTGAGGACGAAGGAGATGCTCGGCCTCGTCGCGTCGCTCGTGCTGCGCTGCGACGACTGCGTCAGCTATCACGTCGCGCAATGCGTCGAGGCCGGCATCGGCGAGGACGAGCTGTTCGAGGTGCTCAGCGTCGGCCTCGTCGTCGGCGGCTCGATCGTAATCCCGCATCTTCGTCGCGCGGTCGACTTCTACGACGAACTGCGCGGCCGCGACGCGACGGCGACCTCTGTGCCGGAATCGGTGTCGGAGTCGCCGTCGGATCGCGGCTGAAGCCGGCGCGAGGCGCTCGCGGCCCGTATCAGCGCGCGACGCGCAGCAACTTGACGGTCGCGCCGCCGCGTCCGTGTCCGGACAGGCCGTCGAGACCGATCGCGTCGAAGTCGGCGAGCGTCGCCGCCGCGACCGACAGCGTGCACGCGTCCGGCTGCGACGAGCCGGCCGCGAGCCGGCAGTCGAGGCTGGCGTCGTTGCCGAGATCGGTCAGGTGGAAGTTCTCGGCGCCCTGGCTGCTCGGCTCGGCGAACTCGAACAGCCGCGGCGCGCCGCCGTCGTCGGGCACGAGCACCCATTGCCCGGCCCACGCGGAACCGGCCGGCCCGCTCGCGAACGGCGTCCGCGACAGCCTCAGTGCGCGCACGTCGACGTCGCGTCCGTCCTCGACGTGCACGAGGTACGCGCGTGCGCGCGTCGGCGAGACGAATTCGATCTCGAGCCGCGGGCCGTTCTGCGGCACCGGCTGGCTCCCGGTCGGAGAGAACATCGGATCGCCGTTCGCGAGCTGGACCAGCGGCACCGAGAGCGCGCGACCGCCGAGCGCGGCGCTCCCGAACTGCCAGGTCGCCGCGCCCGAGTCGGTGAAGCCGAACAGGCCGACCGCGAGCTGGCCGCCCTGTCGCTCGAGGCTGATGCCGGTGCCCGGCGACGCCGGGCCGGCGTCGGCGCCGGCTTCGGACCACCAGAAGCCGCTCTCCGGCGCCGGCGCGGAGTCGGCGTTCGCGCCGGCATCGAGCAGATGGAATGCGAGCAACGCGCCGGTATCCGCGGCGTAGACGCGCACGTGGTAAACCTGGCCGACGACCCACGTCGCGCCCGGCGGCGCGTCGACGCGCAGGTTGAACGCGAACGGCTGCGTCGCATCGCAGGATGCCTGCGGCGACGCGAGCCCGACGCCGACGTCGACGCCGTCGAGCGTGACCCCGGCGACGCTCGGCGCGCAGCGGAACGGCGCGGTGCCGGACAGATACAGCGCCGCGGCCGCCGGCGCGCCGTTCGGTCGCGGCAGCAGGCGCATGCGGATGTTCGACGGGCCCGGCTCGGCCGCGTGCAGCGCCGCGCAGAACAGCAGCGCGCCGCCGACGGCTAACGCGCGGCACGATCCGGCGGCCGGTTTTCCTGTACGAGCCCGAGGCATTCGCAGATAATGCGCGCCGGCGTCCGCGACGGCAAGCCGCGGCGTGCCTCCGCGTGAGCGGAATCACGAGTCTTTCCCGCCGGATAGGCGATTCGGCCGGCACGCAGGCGCGAGGCGCCGCTGCCACAGCCGAGCCCGCCCGCGTCCGAATGTCTCACCTCAGTCCGCGCGGCGGCGGCCGGCGCGGCTTGGAGCCTTGCGAATGGAAACTACGATTGCAGTGATTCCGGGCGACGGCATCGGTCCGGAGATCATGGAGGCGACGCTGCGCGTGCTCGACGCGCTGCGGCTCGGCCTTCGCTACGAATTCGTCGAGGCCGGCCTCGCCGCGCAGCGCGCCTGCGGCGAGCTGCTGCCGCAGGCGACGCTCGACGCGATCGCGCGCCACCGCATCGCGCTGAAGAGCCCGCTGACGACGCCGGTCGGCGGCGGCTTCAGCTCGATCAACGTGGAGCTGCGCAAGCGCTTCGATCTGTACGCGAACGTGCGTCCGGCGCACTCGTTCCCGAACACGCGCTCGCGCTTCGCCGAGAACGTCGACCTCGTCACCGTGCGCGAGAACACCGAAGGCGCGTACATCGGCGAGGGCCAGCAGCTGTCCGAGGACGGCGCGACCGCGACGCTGACGCAGAGGATCACGCGGCGCGGCTCCGAGCGCATCGTGCGCTACGCGTTCGAGCTGGCCCGGCGCGGCGGCCGCAAGAAGGTCACGGTCGTGCACAAGGCGAACATCCTGAAATCGACCTCCGGGCTGTTCCTGAAGGTCGCGCGCGAAGTCGCGGCCGAATATCCGGATCTCGTCTGCGAGGAGCTCATCGTCGACAACTGCTGCATGCAGCTCGTGATGAAGCCCGAGCGCTTCGACGTGATCGTCACGACGAACCTGTTCGGCGACATCATCTCCGACCTCTGCGCCGGACTCGTCGGCGGGCTCGGCCTCGCGCCCGGTGCGAACATCGGCGCCGATGCCGCGATCTTCGAAGCGGTGCACGGCTCGGCGCCGGACATCGCGGGCCAGGGCATCGCGAACCCGTGCGCGCTGCTGCTCGGCGCGGCGCAGATGCTCGACCATCTCGGCCGCGACGAGAGCGCCGCACGCATCCGCGCGTCGATCCGCGCGACGCTGCTCGCGCGCGACCGCGTGACGCCGGACCTCGGCGGCAGCGGCACGACGTCGACGTTCACCGACGCGTTGATCGAGCGACTCGACGGCTGACGCGTCAGCGCACCGCGGCGAGGTGGTCGAGCACGCGCAGCGCGCCGCGGCCCGGCCGGTAGCCGGCGGCGAGCGCGTCGTGCACGAAGCCGATCGCGCGCTCGACCGCGTCGGCGAGCGGCAGACCGAGCGCGAGGCCGGCGGCGACCGCCGACGCGAGCGAGCAGCCGGTGCCGTGGCTGCCGCCGCCGATGCGCCGATGCCGGAACCAGTGCTCCGCGTGCGGCGTCAGCAGCAGGTCGGAGATCTCCGTGCCGCGCAGATGACCGCCCTTGAGCAGCACCGCGCGCGCGCCGAGCGCGAGCAGCGCGGCTGCGGCGTCGCGCAGGTCCTGCGCGACGCCGATGCGGCGCCCGAGCAGGTGTTCGGCCTCGGGAACGTTCGGCGTCAGCAGGTCGGCGCGCGCGAACAGATGCGTGCGCATCGCGGCGGCGACGTTCGCCTGCGCCAGCGCACCGCCGGTCGTCGCGACGAGCACCGGATCGAGCACGACCGGAACCCGCGCCTGCTCGCGCAGCGCCGCGCCGACCTCGCGCACGAGAGCGGCCGAAGCGAGCATGCCGATCTTGACCGCGCCGACGCGGAAATCGTCGAACACCGCGTCGAGCTTGGCGCGCAGCACCGCCCGCGGCAGCGCGTGCACCGCGGCGACGCGGCGCGTGTTCTGCGCGGTGACCGCGGTGACCGCGCACATGCCG
>DASWOS010000114.1:0-2751 GCA_036398645.1 Dokdonella sp.
TCATCGCCGCGACCTGCGTCGTCTCGTTCGCCGGTTTCTCGAACCCGCGCCTGATCGACCGCCTGATCCTGTGGCCGCCGGCGATAACGCGCGGCAAGGAATACTGGCGCCTCGCGAGCTGCGGCCTGATCCACGCCGACGGCTCGCACCTGCTGTTCAACATGCTGACGCTGTACTTCTTCGGCGTGCAGATGGAGCGCTTCTACACGCATTACATCGGCGCGCTCGGCTACGTGCTGTTCTACGTCGGCGCGCTCGTCGTCTCGAGCCTGCCGAGCTACCTGCAGCACAAGAACGACAGCCGCTACCGCAGCCTCGGCGCGTCCGGCGCGGTCTCGGCGGTGCTGTTCGCGTTCATCCTGCTCGCGCCGTGGACGCGCATCGTCGTGTTCGTGATCCCGATGCCGGCGGTGATCTATGCGGTGCTCTACCTCGCGTATACGATCTACATGGACCGCCAACGTGTCGACAACGTCAATCACAGCGCGCATCTGTGGGGCGCCGCCTACGGCGTGCTGTTCACGATCCTGCTCGAGCCGCGCGCGCTCGGCGCGTTCCTGCAGCAGGTGCTGAGGCCCGGCGCGGCGTTCTGAACGCCGCGCGCACGAACGAGGACGAATCCGATGACCCTGTATGCCGGCGGCTGCCACTGCGGCCGCATCGCGTTCGAGGCCGACACCGAGCTCCGCGAGGTGATCGACTGCAACTGCTCGATGTGCGGCAAGCGCGGCGGCCTGCTCGCGTTCGTGCCGGCCGAGCGGGCGCGCCTGAAGATGCCGGAATCCGATCTCGCGACGTACACGTTCAACACGCACCACGTCCGTCATCACTTCTGCCCGGTCTGCGGCATCGCGCCGTTCAGCCGTGGCAGCGACCGCGCCGGCAAGGAGACCTGGTCGATCAACGTGCGCTGCCTCGACGGCGTCGACCCGAGCACGCTGACCGTGAAGCACCACGACGGCCGCAGCGCCTGACCGCCGCGTTCCCGCGAGGACGGGCGCGCGCGCTGCGTCGCCGCGCGCGCACCGCACCGTAAGAGTCGGCTTCGGCCGCGACGGAACTCCGTCGTCGCAGGCGCCGGCTTCAGCCGCGGTTCTTCCGCCGCATCGCGGCGTCGCGCCCGCGCATCCACGTCGCGCGCCGCACCTGCTTGTTCGCGCACCGCACGTCCACCCTTCGCACACACTCACGCGTCCACCGCCGCGCATCCGCCGCTGAAGCGGGCTCCTACACCGGTCGGCTCGCGTGCTTCGTCGCCGCATCGCATCGACGCGGCTGCGTCCGGAATGACTTCTGGTAGTGGAGGCCGCGGCCGCTTGAGCCGAGACTGGCGTACAGCCGCGGCGCTGCGGTCCGCAGCCGCGCCCGATCCTTCAGGAGTGTCGATGAAAGCGTTCCGCAAAGCCGTTCTCGCGAGCGTACTGCTCGCCGTCTCCTTCGCCGCATTCGCCGACGACGCGGCGGACAAGCCGAAGCCGGATGCCGGCAAGCCGGAGCCGGCGGCGCCGAAGAAGCTCGAAGCGAAGCAGAGCGAGACCGAGGGCTCCGTCACGATCGGCGGCAAGCGCATCGACTACAAGGCGGTCGCCGGCACGATCCTGCTCGAGGACAAGAAGGGCGAGGCGACCGCGAGCCTGTTCTACGCCGCGTACTTCAAGAAGGGCGAGAAGCCGGAGCGCCGGCCGCTCACGTTCCTGTACAACGGCGGCCCCGGTTCGGCGACGGTCTGGCTGCACATGGGCGCGTTCGGTCCGCGCCGCGTCGTGACCGCCGACGACCGCCACACCGCGGCCGCGCCGTATTCGCTCGTCGACAACGGCGAGAGCCTGCTCGACGCGAGCGACCTCGTCTTCATCGACGCGCCGGGCGCCGGCTTCAGCACGTTCGCGGACGCGGAGAAGGGGCCGAAGGACTACTTCGGCGTCGACGCCGACGCGAACGCATTCGCGCAGTTCATCGGCAAGTTCCTGTCGAAATACGGCCGCTGGAACTCGCCGAAATACCTGTTCGGCGAGAGCTACGGCACGACGCGCTCGGCGGTGCTGGCGAACCTGCTGCAGAACGACCACGCGATCGATCTGAACGGCGTGGTCCTGCTCTCGCAGGTATTGAACATGGCGATGCTGATCGACTTCCCGGAGATCAACCCGGGCGTCGATCTGTCCTACGAGCTCGCGCTGCCGACCTACGCGGCGACCGCGTGGTACCACGACAAGCTGCCGAGCAAGCCGGCCGAGCTGAAGCCGTTCCTCGCCGAGGTCGAGCAGTTCGCGCTCGGCGACTACGCGCAGGCGCTCGCGGTCGGCAACGCGATCGATCCGGCGCGCAAGCACGCCGTCGCGCTGAAGCTGCACGACTACACCGGCCTGCCGGTCGACTACGTCGAACGCGCCGACCTGCGCATCAACGGCGGCGAGTTCGAGCAGACGCTGCAGATCGACCGCGGCCTCGTCACCGGACGCCTCGACTCGCGCTTCTCCGGGCCGGCGTTGGACGTGCTGAACCAGGCCGCGCCGTACGACCCGCAGTCCGCCGCGATCTCGTCGGCCTACGTCGCCGCGTTCAACGACTACGTGCGCAAGCAGCTCAAGTTCGGTCAGGACCAGAGCTACCGGCTGTTCGCCGAGGGCACGTTTCCGGGCTGGAAGTTCGAGCACAAGCAGCCGGGCGCGCCGTTTCCGGTGCCGGGTTTTCCCAACGTGATTCCCGATCTCGCCGCGGCGATGAAATACAACCCGCGCCTGAACGTGA
>DASWOS010000115.1:0-13076 GCA_036398645.1 Dokdonella sp.
CGGACGGCACCCGCATCGGCGGCGCCGTTCGCGGTCGACGCCGGCGCGGCCGGGGCGCACGTCGTTCGCGCCGACGCCGGCCGCGGCCTTCCCTCGGCCGGCAGGAAAGCTCTCGTGACCGCAGGGCGCTTCGTCGCGGCGCAGTCGTTCCGTCGCGTTTCCTCGGTGCGGCGCAACGGGTTCGCGGGGACCGCGGAATCGACGCGCGGGCGCGCGGCGGATCGGCTCTTGAAAGCCGCGCCGCGGGCACAAATTCGCTTGTATTGAGGCGGGGCCGCCGTATCATCGGCGGCCTCCGCGTTTCGGCGGGCCGCGGCGGGCGGCCGCGGCCGCACTCCTCCTCTCACAGAAGATTCCGATGCTGAACAGTTTCCTGACGCGCATTTTCGGCAGTCGCAACGAACGCGTGCTGCGCCAGCTCGGCAAGTCCGTCGCCGCGATCAATGCGCTCGAGCCGCAGTTCCAGCAGCTGTCCGACGCCGAGCTGCGCGCGAAGACCGACGAGTTCCGCAAGCGCCTCGCCGACGGCGCGACGCTCGACAGCCTGCTGCCGGAGGCGTTCGCGACCGTGCGCGAGGCGTCGCGGCGCGTGCTCGGCCTGCGCCATTACGACGTGCAGATGATCGGCGGCATGGTGCTGCACATGGGCAAGATCGCCGAGATGCGCACCGGCGAAGGCAAGACCCTCGTCGCGACGCTGCCGGTCTACCTGAACGCGCTCGAAGGCAAGGGCGTGCACGTCGTCACCGTGAACGACTACCTGGCCAAGCGCGACGCGGCCTGGATGGGGCGCGTCTACGAATTCCTCGGCATGACCGTCGGCGTCGTGTTCCCGACCATGGACCACGGCGACAAGCGCGCGGCCTATGCGGCCGACATCACCTACGGCACGAACAACGAGTTCGGCTTCGACTACCTGCGCGACAACATGGCGCTGTCGAAGGAGCAGCGCTACCAGCGCGGCCTCCACTACGCGATCGTCGACGAGGTCGACTCGATCCTGATCGACGAGGCGCGCACGCCGCTGATCATCTCCGGTCCGTCCGACGAGTCGCCGCAGCTCTACGTCAAGGTCAACCGCATCGTGCCGCGGCTGACGCGCCAGTCGAAGGAGAACCTGCCCGGCGAACCGCCGGAGCCCGGCGACTATTACGTCGACGAGAAGCAGAAGCAGGTGCACCTGTCCGAGGAGGGCATGGAGCACGCCGAGCAGGAGCTGCGCGCCGAGGGCATCATCGGCGAGGACGAGAGCCTGTACGACCCGCAGCATCTCGCCGTCGTGCACCACCTCAACGCGGCGCTGCGCGCGCACGCGCTGTACCAGCGCGACGTCGACTACATCGTGCGCGACGGCGAGGTCATCATCGTCGACGAGTTCACCGGCCGCACGCTGCCGGGCCGGCGCTGGTCCGACGGCCTGCATCAGGCGGTCGAGGCGAAGGAGGGCGTGCCGATCCAGCGCGAGAATCAGACGCTCGCGTCGATCACGTTCCAGAACCTGTTCCGCATGTACAAGAAGCTCGCCGGCATGACCGGCACGGCGGACACCGAGGCCTACGAGTTCCAGCAGATCTACGGCCTCGAGGTCGTCGTGATCCCGACGCACCGGCCGATGGTGCGCAAGGACGAGCCCGACGTCGTCTTCCTGAAGGCGCAGCCGAAGTTCGACGCGATCGTCGAGGACATCAAGGAAAGCTACGAGCGCGGCCAGCCGGTGCTGGTCGGCACCGCGTCGATCGAGATGTCGGAGCTGCTGTCCGACATGCTGAAGAAGCAGCGCATCCCGCACGAGGTGCTGAACGCGAAGCAGCACGAGCGCGAGGCGCACATCGTCGCGCAGGCGGGGCGCCCGAAGGCGATCACGATCGCGACGAACATGGCCGGCCGCGGCACCGACATCGTGCTCGGCGGCAGCCTCGAAGCCGAGCTCGCGGCGCTGCCGCCGGAGGCGACCGACGCCGACCGCGCGCGCGTCAAGGCCGAGTGGCAGAAGCGCCACGACGAGGTCGTCGCGCTCGGCGGCCTGCGCATCATCGGTACCGAGCGGCACGAGTCGCGCCGCATCGACAACCAGCTGCGCGGCCGCTCCGGCCGTCAGGGCGATCCCGGCTCGAGCCGGTTCTACCTGTCGCTCGAGGACAACCTGATCCGCATCTTCATGGGTGAGGGCGTCGCGCGCATGATGCGCATGTTCGGCATGAAGGAGGACGACGCGATCCAGGATCGCATGGTCAGCCGGCAGATCGAGAAGGCGCAGCGCAAGGTCGAGGCGCACAACTTCGACATCCGCAAGCACCTGCTCGAGTTCGACGACACCGCGAACGATCAGCGCAAGGTCATCTACCAGCAGCGCAACGAGCTGCTCGACAGCGACGACGTGTCCGCGACGATCGCGACGATCCGCGAGGATGTGTTCACCGACCTCGTGCGCCGCTTCGTGCCGGCGGACTCGATCGACGAGCAATGGAACATCGCCGGGCTCGAGAACGAGCTCGCCTCGGAGTTCGGCCTGCAGCTGAACCTGAAGCAGTGGCTCGAGGAGCAGAGCGAAGCCGACGCCGACAGCGTGCTCGAGCACGTGCTCGCGGCGGCGGAGCGGCTGTTCCGCGAGAAGGAGGCGATGATCGGCTCCGAGGTCATGCGCGGGCTCGAGAAGCACGTGATGCTGTCGGTGCTCGACAACGGCTGGAAGGAGCACCTCGCGAGCATGGACTACCTGCGCCAGGGCATCTATCTGCGCGGCTATGCGCAGAAGCAGCCGAAGCAGGAGTTCAAGCGCGAGGCGTTCGAGCTGTTCGAGGGCATGCTCGGCCGCATCAAGTTCGAGGTCGTGCAGCTGCTCGCGCGCGTGCGCATCCGCAGCGAGAACGAGGTCGAGGCGATGGAGCAGCAGCAGCGCCGCCAGGCCGAGGCGCAGGCGCGTGCGATGCAGTTCCAGCACGCCGAGGCGGCCGGCTTCCCCGGCGGCGCCGCCGAAGCCGAGCCGGACCCGGCGACGGCGATCCCGCTCGTGCAGACGCCGGTGCACCGCGATGCGCCGAAGGTCGGCCGCAACGATCCGTGTCCGTGCGGTTCCGGCAAGAAGTACAAGCAATGCCACGGCAAGCTCGCGTGATCGCGCGCGGAGACGCCGGCTGAGCGCCGCATTCCGGCGCCGTCGCTTTCGATCGATCCGAGTGACTTCGGCCGTTCCGGCGCCGGGTGGCGGGACGATCGCCGCCGGCGTCGCTGCCGTGGCGCCGGGGCGGCCGGCGCCGCCGGAGCGAAGGGGGCATTCTTGAACCTGCACGCGCCGACCGCGCCGATCCACGTCGTCGCCGGCGTGCTCCGCGACGAGCGCGGCCGCGTGCTGCTCGCGCAGCGGCCGCGGGGCAAGCACCTGGCCGGCGCTTGGGAGTTCCCCGGCGGCAAGTGCGAGGACGGCGAGCTGCCGATCGATGCGCTCGCGCGCGAGCTGCGCGAGGAGCTCGGCATCGTCGTCGAGTCGGCGCGTCCGCTGATCGCGGCGCCGCATCGCTATCCGGATCGCGACATTCTGCTCGACGCGTGGAGCGTCGCGAAATACTCCGGCACGCCGCATGCGCACGAGCACGAGCGGCTGGCCTGGTTCGAGCCGGACGCGCTCGAGCGCGTCGAGATGCCGGGTGCGGACCGCCCGGTCGTCACCGCGCTGCGCCTGCCGGACCGCTATCTGATCACGCCGCCGCTGTCGCCGTCCGAGACCGCCTCGATCGAGCGCGGCATCGAGCTCGCCTGCCGCCGTGGCATCCGCCTGATCCAGCTGCGCCTGCCGGGCTGGCCCTCCGACCGCCTCGCGCGCGTCGCGCGCAGCGCGCGCAATCTCTGCCGCGACTACGGCGCGCGTCTGCTGCTGAACGCCGACTGGAAGCTCGCGGCGATCCTGGGCCTCGACGGCGTGCATCTGCCGGCGCGCGTCGCGGCCGGGCTGAGCGACCGGCCGCTGCCGTCCGACCGCTGGGTCGCGGTGTCGTGCCACGACGCGGCCGAGCTCGCGCATGCCGAGCGCATCGGCGCGGACTTCGCGACGCTCGCGCCGGTGTTCCCGACGCCGAGCCATGCCGACGCGCCGACGCTCGGCTGGGAGGGCTTCGGCGAGCTCGCCGCCGCGGCGGCGCTGCCGGTCTACGCACTCGGCGGGCTCGAGCCCGACGACATCGACGCGGCGCAAGTCTCCGGCGCGCAGGGCATCGCGGCGATCCGCGCGCTCTGGGCGGCGTGATCGGCGGCCCGCCGACGCTCGCGCCGGCAACGGGCCTCGCCGTGGTTTCTCGGCCGCGTCCGCCACGTTCGCCGCGCGCGAGAACGGCTCCGGCCTTCATGCCCGACGCGGCCGTGGCGCGGGACCGCCAGTGACGCATGGATCGATCGATGCCTCGCCGTACGGCGGATGCCGCTCGCGCCACGGACCGGTCGCTCCGCGCGCCGGACTTCGTCGGCCGGCTGCGGCGCCGGTGTACGGCATGCACGCAAATCCATTTTTCGCTTTGTCGTCGCCGCGGCAACCGAGCGCGTGCGCCGACGTCGCCGCGCGTGCCGGTCCCGCGCGCGCGGCACGCCGGGCGGAAGCCGCCTCGATGCTTCGCTATGATCCGTCCGATGCCCGGGGAGGCCGCCGCGTGAAGCTCGTCATCCAGATTCCGTGCTACAACGAAGCCGAGTCGCTGCCGCATTCGATTCCGCAGTTGCCGCGGCAGGTCGCCGGTTGCGACGAGGTCGAGTGGCTCGTCGTCGACGACGGCTCGTCCGACGAGACCGCCGCGATCGCGACGCGGCTCGGCGTCGACCGCGTCGTGCGCCATCCGGTCAATCGCGGTCTCGCTGCGGCATTCATGACCGGCCTGAGCGCCGCGGTCGCGGGCGGTGCGGACATCATCGTCAACACCGACGCGGACAACCAATACGACGCGCGCGACATCGAGACGCTCGTGCAGCCGATCGTCGAGGGGCGCGCCGAGATCGTCATCGGTGCACGGCCGATCGCCGACACCGAGCATTTCTCGTGGCTCAAGAAGCGGCTGCAGCGGCTCGGCAGCTGGGTCGTGCGGCTCGCCAGCAACACGCAGGTCGCCGACGCGCCGAGCGGGTTTCGCGCGTTCACGCGCGAGGCCGCGCAGCGGCTGAACGTGTTCAGCTCGTACACGTACACGCTCGAGACGATCATCCAGGCCGGCCACAGCAACATCCGCGTGCTGTCGGTGCCGGTGCGCACGAACCCGGATCTGCGTCCGTCGCGGCTGGTCAAGAGCATCGGCCGCTACGTCTGGCGCTCGGCCTCGACGATCGTGCGCATCTTCGCGACGTACCGGCCGCTGATGTTCTTCTGGCTGATCGCGTCGTTCTTCGCGCTGCTCGGCGTCGGCACCGGCGGCTGGTACTTCTACCACCGGCTGATCGGCGAGGGTGCCGGCCACGTGCAGTCGGCCGTGCTCGCCGCCGCCGCGGTCACGATCGCGCTGATCGCGTTCCTGCTCGGCTTCATCGCGGACCTCGTCGCGGTCAATCGCCGTCTGCTCGAGGGCATCGACTGGCGCGTCCGCCAGCTCGAGGATGCCCGCGCGCGCGGCGCGTCGGGTCGCGGCTGAAGCCGGCTCCTACAAGGCGGGTCGAGGATGCGCGGTGGCGCGCAGTCAGTCGCCGGGCGTGGCCGGCGCTGAGCCGGCGCGGCGGCCGGCCGCGGCGAGGTACTCGCGATGCAGCGCATGCACGCGTGCGTCGAGCTCGGCGACCGGGCCGGCGTTGTCGATGACGTCGTGCGCGATCGCGAGGCGTTGCTCGGCGGTGGCCTGGGCGTCGAGCATCGCGTCGGCGAGCCCCGGCGCGATGCCGTCGCGCGCGATCAGCCGTGCGCGCTGCACCGCACGCGGCGCGTCGACGACGAGCACGCGATCGACCCAGTCGTAGCCGCCGCCCTCGACGAGCAGCGGCACGACGAGCATCGCGTACGGTGCCGTGCCTGCCTCCGTGCGTCGCCGCAGCGCCTCGCGCACGCGCGGGTGCAGGATCGCTTCGAGCGTTCGGCGCGCGGCCGCGTCGGCGAACACGCGCTCGCGCATCGCGCGGCGGTCGAGCGCACCGCTCGCGTCGAGTGCGTCGGCGCCGAATGCGGCGACGAACTCGTCGAGCGCGGGCTGTCCGGGCACGACGAGCGCGCGTGCGACCGCGTCCGCGTCGACGACATTCGCGCCGAGCGCAGCGAAGCGATCCGCGACGGCGGACTTGCCGCTCGCGATGCCGCCGGTCAATGCGACGGTGAACGGTCGGATCGTCATCGGACGATTCTAATGGCCCGCGCGTTCGAGCCGACCGGCGCCGGCGCAGGCGATGTGCGTCAGTCGTCCGTGCCTGCCGCGCCATGTTTCGTCTGAGGTATTGGAACGCGGCCGTTCGCTACGCCGCGCGATAGCGCCGCCCCGCGAAGCGTCGATTCGTCGCCTTTACGCGCGGCGAACCGGCGCGCAGCGCGTTGCCGGAACTTAAGAAACCGAGCGATAGATTCGGCCCGTCATTCCGCGGAGGGAGGTATCCGATGGACCCGGTCGACGATGTGGTCAACGAAGACGCCGTGCGCGACGCGCGAGCCGCGTTCGAAACGGCAGAGCCCGGCGCGAGCCGAAAGGCGGATGAGAGCGGCGCGGCGAAGGCGCGAGGCCGCAAGATCGAGCCCGATCCGCGCATTCGCGGCGGCGGCGCGACGCTGGCCGGTGCGGCGCAGCACGTGCTCGGCGTCGTCCGCGGCGGCGCCTCCGCCGATGCCGACGCGCGGCGCGCGGCGCTCCGCCGCGCCAAGCACGATCTTTACGACGCGGCGCGCACGCGTCCCGCGCTGATCGCCGCGGTCGCCGTCGCGACGCTCGCGGTGGCGCTGCTGCCGCTGGCCGCGCGCGCGGCTCGACGCCTGCGCTGACGGAGCGGAGCGATGGCCACGGCAGGGCAGCAGCGCACGACGGCTTCCGAGCGCGCGGCTCGCGGCGGTCGGCCGGAGCGGCCGAAGCGCGGCACGAATCGATCGGCGTGGTCCGGCGCGAGTCTGCTCGCCGTCGCGAAGCGCGCGTTCGCCTCGTTCTCCGAGCACGACGTGCTGACGCTCGCGGCATCGCTCGCGTTCTATACCTTGCTGTCGTTCGCGCCGCTGATGGTGCTCGGCGTCTGGGCCGGCGCGTCGCTCGGCCACTCGGGGCAGGCCGCGATGCTCTCGCAGATCGGCGCGCTCGCCGGCGACGACGCTCGCCAGGCCGCGCAGGCGGTCATCGACAGCGCGAACAAGCGCCCGTCGGCCGGCAGCATCGCCGGCCTCGTCGGCATCGTGACCTCGCTGATCGGCGCGACGACCGTGTTCGCGCAGCTGCAGAGCTCGTTGAACTGGATCTGGGGCATCCGTGCGGTGCCGTCGAACGCGATCTGGGGCTGGTTGCGGCGGCGCGTGCTGTCGGTCGGCGTGATCGCGGCGATCACGTTCGTGCTGCTCGTTTCGCTGGTCGTGAGCTCCGCGCTCGGCCTGCTGCTGACGCACAGCGGCCCGATCTGGGACGTCGCGAATCAGGTGATCACCGTGCTCGTGTTCGCCGTGCTGTTCGCCGCGCTGTTCCGCTATCTGCCCGACGCGCGGCTCGATTGGCGCACCGCCGGCTGGGGCGGGCTCGCCACCGCCGTGCTGTTCGGCATCGGCAAATGGCTGATCGGTTTGTATCTCTCGCGCGGCGACGTCGGCGGTGCCTACGGCGCGGCCGGATCGTTCGTCGTGCTGCTGGTCTGGGTCTACTACTCGTCGACGATCTTCTTCATCGGCGCCGAGCTGATCCGCGCATGGCTCGAGGAACGCGGACGCGAGATCCAGCCGGCCGCGCACGCGGAACGGCGTGCGGAGGACGCCGGCTGATGCGCATGTCGCGGCGCCGCTTCTGGAGCGTGCTGATCGCGATCGTCGTCGTCGCGCTGATCGCGATCCGCATCGCGCTGCCGGGCTGGGCAACTTCGTACTTGAACCGCCGGCTCGACCGCATCGGCGACTATCACGGCCATCTCGACGACGTCGATCTGCACCTCTGGCGAGGCGCGTATTCGATCGACGGGCTGCGCATCGCACGCCACGGCGGCAAGGCCGATGCGCCGCCGCTGCTCGATGCGCCGCACGTCGACCTGTCGGTGAGCTGGCGCGCGCTGCTGCACGGCGGCGTCGTCGCGCGCGTCGAATTCGACACGCCCGAGCTGAACTTCATCGACAGTCCGAGCAAGGGCGACGAGAACGGTCAGGGCGTCGACTGGCGCAAGCAGCTCGAGAGCTTGCTGCCGATCCGGCTCGACGAGGTGCGCGTGAACGACGGCCGCGTGCGCTTCCGCAACGACTCGAGCAATCCGAAGGTCGACCTGCAGGCGACGCGCGTGAACGCGACGGTCGTCAATCTGACCAACGTGCGCGGCGGCGGCCGCCGCCCGGCGACCCTCGACGCGACCGGCCGCGTGCTCGGACAGGCGCCGCTCGAAATCCATGCGAACTTCGATCCGCTCGGCCATTTCGACGATTTCCGCTTCGACGTCAAGGTGACCGACGTCGATCTGACGCGTGCGAACGACTTCCTGCAGGCGTATGCGAAACTCGACGTCGAATCCGGCAAGGGCGATTTCGTCATGCAGCTCGATGCGCACGACCGCCAACTGAACGGCTATGCGAAGCCGCTGTTCCAGCACGTGAAGATCTTCAACTGGAAGCAGGACGTCGAGGAACAGCACGACAATCCGCTGCGCGTGCTGTGGGAGGCGTTCGCGAGCGGCGTGCAGAACCTGTTCAAGAACCATCAGGAAGACCAGTTCGCGACGCGCATCGACATCCACGGCCGCATCGGCGAGGCGAACGTCGATCCGCTGCAGGCGATCGTCGCGGTGCTGCGCAACGCGTTCGTCGAGGCGTTTCGGCCGCAATTCGAGCATCTGCCGACGCGCACGCCGGGCGACGACGCCGACAAGAGCTGACGCGGCGGCGCGCGCGCCTCTCGCGTGCGCCGGGCGGCATCCGAAAGTACGCGGGCGCGTCCGCCGCTCGATCCGCGTGCGGCGGGGGACGATATGCCGTGGCGCGATTCGGCGCAGCGCTCGCAGAAGCCGACGCACCGGAAGCCGTCGCTTCGTGCGCGCCTTCGGTCCGGTGGCCGGGGCTACCATGGCCGCATGGACACCGATGACGCCCGCGTCGAATCCCTGCAGCCGATCGCGCGCGAAATCCGCCGTCGATTTCCGCACGCGGAGGCCGTCTACGTGTTCGGCCGCTTCGCGAGCCGGTCCGCGACGTCCGCGTCCGACGTCGATCTCGCGGTGCTCGCGCCGACGCCGCTCGATCCGCAAGCTCGCTTCGAGGCGCAGCGCGAGCTCGCCGTAGTGCTCGGCCGGGACGTCGATCTGATCGACCTCGCGCGCGCGAGCACGGTGCTGCGGCAGGATCGCAATACGCCGATGCCGTGAGGCCGGATTAGGCGCCGAGCCCGAATAGGCTCGCGTACGCCGAGCCGAGCCGGTCGCCGAACACGAACCAGACCCAGCCCGCCGCCGCGATGAACGGGCCGAACGGAATCGGCGTATTGCGATCCTGACCGCGCAGCGCGAGCGCGGCGCCGCCGACGAGAGCGCCGACGAGCGCCGACAGCAGCACGATCGGCAGCAGGCTCGTCGCACCCATCCAGGCGCCGAGCGCGCCGAGCAGCTTGAAGTCACCGTAGCCCATGCCTTCCTTGCCGGTCGCCAGCTTGAACAGCCAGTACACGCACCAGAGGCTCAGATAGCCGAGCGCCGCGCCGACGATCGCCGCGGCCGGCGCGACGAACATCGGAATCAAGGAAATCAGAAGGCCGAGCCACAGCAGCGGCAGCGTCAGTTGATCCGGCAGCAGCTGCGTGCGCACGTCGATGCCGGACGCGGCGATCAGAATCCAGGTGAACGCGAGCGCCGCCGCGAGCGGCGCGCCGAAGCCGAATTTCCATGCGACGACCGCCGACGCGAGCGCGGTCAGCGCTTCGACGAACGGGTATTGCCACGAGATGCGTGTGCCGCAGTAACGGCAGCGGCCGCGCAGCAGCAGCCAGCTGACGAGCGGCACGTTGTCGAGTGCGGCGAGCGTGTGCTTGCAATGTGGACAATGCGAGCCGGTGAAGACGAGGTCCGGCGGCGCCGCCTCGGCCGGTTCCGGCGGCACGTCGAGCAGCTCGCGCGCCTGTTCGCGC
Source organism: Dokdonella sp. (assembly GCA_036398645.1). Taxonomy (GTDB): domain Bacteria; phylum Pseudomonadota; class Gammaproteobacteria; order Xanthomonadales; family Rhodanobacteraceae; genus Dokdonella_A. Next base: position 10,230 of record DASWOS010000115.1, read on the forward strand.
CAATCGTGCTCGAGGCGCCGCGGCAGACGGAGGATCACGACGTTCAGGAAGCTGCCGACGAGCAGGCCGAGCAGGGCGGTCAGGGGGAGCAGCAGCGCGGGCTCGCGGAGCCAGTCGAGATCGATCATCGGCTTGATATTCCCGTTCGACACGGCGGCTGGCGCCGCCGATGCAGGCGGCCGCATCATACGCAGGAACTGCGCCGGCCACGCGTGCGCGCCGAAGAACGGTCGCGCAACGCGGCTCGTCCACGAGGACGATCAATGGAAAGCGTCGTCCTGCGGCAGCGCGCTCGTTCGGGACGTCAGCCGACCACCGAGCCGAGCTTGAAGATCGGCAGATACATGCCGACGACCATGCTGCCGACGAGCAGGCCGATGACGACCATGATCAGCGGTTCGAGCAGGCTCGACAGCGAGTCGACCGCATTGTTGACCTCGGTCTCGTAGAACTCGGCGATCTTGAACAGCATCTTGTCGAGCGCGCCGGCTTCTTCGCCGATCGCGACCATCTGCACGACCATGTTCGGAAACAGGCTCGTCTGCCGCATCGCGAGCTGCAGCTGGTGACCGACCGCGACGTCCTCGCGGACGCGCTTGACGGCTTCGTTGTAGACGACGCTGCCGGTCGCGCTCGCGACCGAGTCCAGCGCTTCGACGAGCGGCACGCCGGCGCGGAACGTGACGCCGAGCGTGCGCGCGAAGCGCGCGATCGCGGACTGGCGCAGGATCTGCCCCACGACCGGCAGCTTCAGCAGCATGCGGCCGATGAAGCGCGCGAACGATTCGGAGCGCTTGTACAGCACGACCAGCCCGACGATCGTGCCGACGAAGATCAGCAGCATGAGCCACCAGTACGACACCATGAAGCGCGACATGTTGACCAGCATCTGCGTGAACGCCGGCAGGTCCGCGCCGAAGTTCTTGAACACCGACTCGAACTGCGGAATCACGAAGATCAGCAGGATGCAGGCGACGATGATCGCGACCGACAGCACCGCCGCCGGGTAGAACATCGCCTTCTTGATCTTGCCCTTGATGTTCTCGATGTTTTCCTTGTACGTCGCGATCGTGTCGAGCACGGTGTCGAGCACGCCGGCCGATTCGCCGGCGCGCACGAGATTGCGATAGAGCTCGTCGAACTGCACCGGGAACGCACCGAGCGCTTCGTTCAGCGAAGACCCGCCTTCGATGTCGGTCTTGATGTCCGTCAGCATGTCCTTCATGCGCGGATTGCTCTGACCGCCGGCGACGATCTCGAAGCCCTGCACCATCGGCACGCCGGCCGCCATCATCGTCGCGAGCTGGCGGCTGAAGATCGCGACGTCGCGGCCCTTGATCGACTTGCCGGTCTTGCCGAACAGCGGCTTCGGCTTCGCCTTGACGCTCTGCGGATTGATGCCTTGCTTGCGCAGATCGGCCTTGACCAGGCTCGCGTTCTTGCTGATCTGCTCGCCCTTGATCTTCGTGCCGCGCTTGTCGATGCCGACCCAGACGTAGGTCTGCAAGTCGCCGACCTTCGCGCGCTGCCGGCCGACCTGTGAGGCCTTCGCTTTGATCGCGCTCGCTGTGGCGGTCGCCATGGCTCAGTCCTTCGTGACGCGGTTGATTTCGGCGAGGCTCAGGATACCTTGGCGAACCTTCATCAGCGCGGATGCGCGCAGATCGCGGATGCCGCTCCGGCGCGCCTCTTCGGCGATCTGCAGCGCGCCGCCGCCGGCGAGCACGATCTTCTGGATGTCCTCGCTCATCGGCATGACCTGATAGATTCCGGTCCGCCCTTTATACCCGTCGTTGCAGGCGGAACAGCCGACTGCGTCGAAAATCTGCAAGCCAGCGTCGATCTCGGCCTGGCTGAAGCCCTCGGCGAGCAGCGCAGCCGGCGGCAAGGCCAGCGGCTTCTTGCAGTCGTGCAGGCGCCGCGCGAGGCGCTGGGCGATGATCAGCGTCACCGACGAGGTGATGTTGTACGGCGCGATGCCCATGTTCATCAGGCGCGCGACGGTCTGCGGCGCGTCGTTCGTGTGCAGCGTCGACAGCACCATGTGGCCGGTCTGGGCGGCCTTGATCGCGATCTCGGCGGTCTCGAGGTCGCGGATCTCGCCGACCATGATCACGTCGGGGTCCTGGCGCAGGAACGCGCGCAGCGCCGCGGCGAACGTCATGCCGCGCTTGACGTTCTGCTGCACCTGGTTCACGCCGGGCAGGCGGATTTCGACCGGGTCCTCGACCGTCGAGATGTTGCGGCCGTCGGTGTTCAGGATGTTCAGCGCCGTGTACAGCGAGACGGTCTTGCCGGAGCCGGTCGGGCCGGTCACGAGCACCATGCCGTACGGCTTGTCGATCGCGTCGAGGAACAGCTTGCGCTGGTCGTCCTCGTAGCCGAGCTTCTCGATGCCCATCTTCGCCGCGGACGCGTCGAGGATGCGCAGCACGATCTTCTCGCCGAATAGCGTCGGGCAGGTGCTGACGCGGAAGTCGATCGACTTCGTCTTCGAGAGGTTCAGCTTGATGCGGCCGTCCTGCGGCACGCGCCGCTCGGCGATGTCGAGCCCGCTCATGACCTTGAGGCGCGAGGAAATGCGCGCATTGAGCTTGGCCGGCGGGGCCGCGACCGCGCGCAGCATGCCGTCCATGCGGAAGCGCACGCGGTACGCCGTTTCGTACGGCTCGAAATGGATGTCCGAGGCACCGCGCTTGATGGCGTCGATCAGAACCTTGTTCACGAACTTAACGACAGGGGCGTCTTCAGCGGCGGTGGCGTCGATGCCACTCGCCTCGTGTACATCGTCAGCGACATCGAGACCAAGACTTTTAAGACCGTCAGAGTCGTCTATGGTCGTAATGG
>DASWOS010000116.1:0-3196 GCA_036398645.1 Dokdonella sp.
TCGGCAGCGGGCCCGACGTGCTCGGCCTCGGCATCGGCGCGGCGTACTACAAGGTCGAGGCCGGGTTGTCGGCGCGGGTCAACGTCAACGATCAGGAGCTCAGCGGCTGGACGCACTATGACGACGACGCGGTCGCGCCGCTGCTGACGCTCGGCTGGCGCCATGCGTTCTCCGACGCATTCCGCTTCTACGTCGACGCGTCCGGCGTCAAGAAGAACGGCGGTGACCTGTCCGGCCACATCTACAACGGCGCGGCCGGCTTCGAGTGGTTCCCGTGGCACAACGTCGGCATCGGCGCGGAGTACGCGGTCACGCGGATCCGGCTCGACCGCGACGCGCACAACTACACGGCGAACCTCAACGTCGACCTGAACGGGCCGGCCGCGTACCTGCGCATGCGCTTCTAGTTGCGCCGCACGCGCGCTCGCGGCGTCACAGCTGCGCCGCGAGCCGCGTGCCTTGCGCGATCGCACGCTTCGCGTCGAGCTCGGCGGCGACGTCGGCGCCACCGATCCGGTGCGTCGGTACGCCGGCGGCGGCGAACTCGGCCTCGAGCGCGCGATTCGGCTCCTGGCCGGCGCAGACGACGACGGTGTCTACCGGCAGCCGCTGCGGCTCGCCGCCGACGCGCAGGTGCAGGCCGTCGTCGTCGATGCGCTCGTAGGCGACGCCGCCGAGCATCGTCACGCGTTTGGCGGCGAGCGTCGCGCGGTGCACCCAACCGGTCGTCTTGTTGAGCCGCTTGCCCGGCTTGCCCGGCGTGCGTTGCAGCAGCCAGACGCGGCGCGCCGGCGCTTCGGGCTGCGGCTTGGCGAGGCCACCGCGCGCGGCGAGCGTCGCGTCGATGCCCCATTCGCGCGTCCAGCGTGCGACGTCGGTCGTCGGCGACGGCGCCGGCTCGACGAGGAATTCGGCGACGTCGAAGCCGATGCCGCCGGCGCCGACGATCGCGACGTTCGCGCCGACCGGCGCGCCGCGCGCGAGCACGTCGACGTAGCTCAACACGTTCGCGCGATCGGCGCCGGGCACGTCGATCGCGCGCGGCGTCACGCCGGTCGCGAACACGATCTCGTCGTAGCCGCCTTCGCGCAGCAGCGCAGCGGTCGCGCGCGTGCCGAGGCGCAGCTCGACGCCGGCCTGCGCGAGCCGGCGCGCGTAGTAGCGCAGCGTCTCGTGGAACTCCTCCTTGCCGGGAATCCGCTTGGCCAGGTTGAACTGGCCGCCGATCTCGGCGGCCTGCTCGAACAGGGTGACCGCGTGGCCGCGCTCGGCGAGCGTCGCCGCGCAGGCGAGGCCGGCGGGCCCGGCGCCGACGACCGCGATGCGCTTGCGCGTCGCCGCCGGCGCGACGACGAGCTCGGTCTCGTGGCAGGCGCGCGGATTGACCAGGCAGCTGGCGAGACGGCGCTCGAACACGTGGTCGAGGCAGGCCTGGTTGCAGGCGATGCAGGTGTTGATGTCGGCGGCGCGGTCCTCGCGCGCCTTCTTCACCCACTCCGGATCGGCCAGCAGCGGACGTGCCATCGAGACCATGTCCGCACCGCCGTCGGCGAGAATGCGCTCGGCGACCTCGGGCGTGTTGATGCGGTTCGTCGCGATCAGCGGAATCGAGACCTCGGCCTTCATGCGCCGCGTGACCCAGGCGAAGCCGGCGCGCGGCACGCTCGTCACGATCGTCGGCACGCGCGCCTCGTGCCAGCCGATGCCGGTGTTGATCAGCGTCGCGCCGGCCGCCTCGATCTTCTTCGCGAGCTGCACGACCTCGTCCCAGCTCTGGCCGCGCTCGACGAGATCGAGCATCGACAAACGGTAGACGACGATGAACGCGCGGCCGACCGCCGCGCGCGTGCGCCGCACGATCTCGAGCGGAAAGCGCTGGCGCTTCTCGAGCGAGCCGCCCCAGGCGTCGTCGCGCCGATTCGTGCGCTCGGCGAGGAACTCGTTGATCAGATACCCTTCCGAGCCCATGATCTCGACGCCGTCGTAGCCGGCGTCCTGTGCGCGCCGCGCGCAGTCGACGAACGCGCGGATCGTGCGCTCGACGGCTCGTGCGGACAGCGCCCGCGGCGTGAACGGCGTGATCGGCGACTTGAGCGGCGACGGCGCGACCGACAGCGGGTGATACGCGTAGCGGCCCGCGTGCAGGATCTGCAGGCAGATGCGTCCGCCCTCGGCGTGCACCGCGCGCGTGATCCGGCGATGCGGCGCGACGTGCCACGGCATCGACAGCCGGCTCGCGAACGGCGTCAGCCAGCCCTCGACGTTCGGTGCGAAGCCGCCGGTCACGATCAGGCCGACGCCGCCGCGCGCGCGCTCGGCGAAGTACGCGGCGAGCTTGTCGAAATCGCGCGCGCGGTCCTCGAGCCCGGTGTGCATCGAGCCCATCAGCACGCGGTTCGGCAGCGTCGCGAAGCCGAGGTCGAGCGGAGCGAACAGATGCGGGTAGCGCACGGCGGCCTGCAGGATCGAACGATCGCGCGAAGATGCCCGGAAGCGCCGCGCGCGGCAAGCCGCGTCAGTGCGCGATGCGCAGCACGATCAGCGTCTGATCGTCCGCGCCGACCGTGCCGCCCTGGTGCGCGACGACCTCGTCGCGCACGAGCGCGAGCAGCGCCGACGCGTCGGCGGGTCCGGACGCGACCAGCGCGCCGAGGCGTTCGAGGCCGAACGGCCGCTGCCGCGCGTCGCGCGCGTCGACGATGCCGTCGGTGTAGAGCACGAAGACGTCGCCGGATTCGACTTCGAAGCGGCGGTTCTCGTAGACGTGGTCGCGCAGGATGCCGAGCGGAATCTGCTCGCCGGCGCCGCGCGCGAGGACCTCGACGCCGCGCTTGTGCAGCAGCGGCGGGTGCCCGGCGTCGACGTAGGTCGCCACGCGCAGGTCCGGCCGGTACAGCAGCGCGAACGCGGTCAGGAAGCGCTGGCGCAGCCGGCGCGAGAAAAAATAGCGGTTCGCGTAGGTCAGCGCGCCGGCCGGGCCTTCCGCCTCGTCGCCCTGGTACGTGCGCAGGATCGCGTCGAACTGCACGGCTTCGATCGCGGCCGCCGCGCCGTGGCCGGACACGTCGGCGAGCGTCAGCGCCCAGACGGCGAGGGGATCGTCCAGCGGGGAGCCGGGCGGCGCGTCGGCGGTCAGATCGACGAGATCGTAGTAGTCGCCGGCCGCGGTCTCCGCCGGCTGCCAGTGCACCGCGTA
>DASWOS010000117.1:0-1982 GCA_036398645.1 Dokdonella sp.
ATCGCCGCGGCGCCGTCGATCGCGACATTTCGCCCGTTGCCGCATCGACTGCAAACGCTGGGCGAGCGCGACGGCATCACCTGGATCGACGACAGCATCGCGACGACGCCGCAGGCGACGCTCGAGGCGATCGCGAGCGTCGGCGCGCGGCCGCTCTGCGTGCTCGTCGGCGGCTTCGAGCGCGGGCTCGACTGGCATGCGTTCGCCGAGCGGGTGCGCGCCGAGCCGCCGCGCGCGATCGTCACGATGGGCGCGAACGGCGCGCGCATCCACGCGCTGCTCGCGGCCGGCGAGCGCGCGTACCGGCTCGAAACCGCGACGACGCTCGCCGACGCGGTCGCCGCGGCGCGCGCGGCGACGCCGCGCGGCGGCGTCGTGCTGCTGTCGCCCGGCGCGCCGAGCTTCGATCAGTTCAAGGACTACGCCGAGCGTGGCCGCGCGTTCGCGCGGCTCGCCGGCTTCGACGCGGACGCGATCGGCACGGTCGACGGCCTCGGCATCCACTGACGCCGTGGCCGCGGAGGCCCGGCGGCCGCGCGCCGCATGCGCGCGGTTCGCCGCCGCCGCCGCTCGCCGCATTGCGCGGCAGCGGCGGCGTCGATTCCCCGGACCGGCGCGTGGCCGCGCGCAGCGGATGCGCCGCGCGCACCGCGTCGCGGTGCGCGGCCGCCGCGCGGCTCCGCGCTCAGCGGTCCGCGCGCGCGGACGCCCCGGCCGGCGCCTCGAAGTCGTCGGCGAAGATGCGGTCTTCGACCGGCGCGAACGTCGCCTCGACCGTGCAGTCGGCGACGACCGGCGCGGTCGTGAACACGTCGCCGTCGAGCGTGCCGCCGCAGCTGCCGCCGACCGTGTCGATGCGATAGCCCGCGTCGGGCGTCAGCGTGAACGCGACGGTCGCGCCGTCGGCGACCGTCTGCGGCGCGTCCGGTGCGATCGTGCCGTGCGCGCCGGCCGTCGGCGTGACCACGTGGCTGGTCTGCGCGACCGTGAACTGCAGCGCGGTCGCGGTCAGCGTGAACGTCCCGGCGAAGCCCGCGACGGAGCCGGCGTAGTCGAACGTGAAGTCCGTCGCCGTGAAACCGTCGGCGGCGGCGAAGGTCGCCAGCGTGTAGGTCCGGCCGCTCTGCGGCGGCGCGGCGCCGTCGTCGAAGGCGAAGCGGAACGCGTCGCCGCTGCCGCGCACGAGATCGCCGCTGAGCGCGATCGCGTCGTCGCCGAGGCGCAGGTGCACGACGCCGCCGTTCCAGGTCAGCGAGGCGGCGTGCAGCGTGGCCGGCGCGTCCGCGCTGCCCGGCGCGATCGTGCCGGCGTCGAGCGTGATCGCGCCCGCGGTGCCGGTGCCGGACAGCGTGCCGCCATCGACGGCGAGCGCGGCGTAGGGCAGGTCGCCGTCGAGCTCGAGCGTGCCGTCCTCGATCGTCGCCGGTCCGCCGACCGCATGCGCGTCCTCGCTCGTGCGGCCGAGGATCGTCGTGCCGGCGCCGCGCTTGACGAGATTCCAGAAGTCGTGGCCCGGGTCGAACGTGCCGTCGTCGGGCACGTAGCCCGCGGCGACGACGCCGGCCATGTCCGCGAGCGCGTCGGTGACGACCTGCGCGCGTCCGGCCTCGGGTGCGAGCACGAGCGTGCCGGCGCCCTGCAGGAACGCGCCGGTGCCGAACGCCTGGCCCGGATCCGAGCCGCCGCCGTTCGTGCCGGCGACGATGCTGCCGCCGGCGAGCTCGCCGTCGCCGGTCACGGTCAGCGTCGCGCCGTCGACGGCGAAGATCGCGCCGCCGAACGCGGCGCCGTTGCCGGCCGTGCCGCTGCGCACGCCGGCGCTGCCGCCGAAGCCGCCGTTGCCGCCGGCGACGCCGCCGTTGCCGCCACCGGCGCCGAAGCCGCCGCCGCCGCCGGCGGTCGCACCGCCGCCGCCGCCGCCACCGAAGCCGCCGTGCCCGCCGAGGCCGCCGATCTGATTCGCGCCGCCGCCGCCGCCGAAG
>DASWOS010000118.1:0-10666 GCA_036398645.1 Dokdonella sp.
GTCGAACGACGTGCGCGTGAACCTCGAGGCGCCGCTCGCCGGCATCCGCGACGAGCTGCTCGTGCTCGGCGAGCCCGACGTCGACGTGCGCACGACGGTGCGCACCGGCGACACACCGCAGGCCGAGCGCGAGCGCATGAAGCGGCGTCCGCCGCACATCGTCGTGACGACGCCGGAGTCGCTGTACATCCTGCTCGGCTCGGAGTCCGGCCGGCGCATGCTGGCGACGACGCGCACGGTCATCGTCGACGAGATCCACGCGCTCGCGCCGAACAAGCGCGGCGCGCACCTCGCGCTGTCGCTCGAGCGGCTCGACGCGCTCTGCGAGCGCCGCCTCGTGCGCATCGGCCTGTCGGCGACGCAGAAGCCGATCGGCGAGGTCGCGAAGTTCCTGACCGGGACGCGCGCGCTCGACATCGACGAACGGAATCCGGCAGCCATCCTTGGCGCCTCGGCTAGTCGGCTTCCTGCCTCCTCCGAAATCGGTGCACGCGATGCCGGAGGGCATCGCGTAAGCGCACCGATTTCGATCGTCGACTCCGGCCACGTGCGCGCGCGCGATCTCGCGATCGAGCTGCCGGACGCGCCGCTCGAGGCCGTGATGTCCGGCGACGGCTGGGCGCAGGTCTACGCGCGGCTCGAGGCGCTGATCGGCGAGCACCGCACGACGCTGATCTTCGTCAACACGCGGCGCATGGCCGAGCGCGCGGCGCGGCACCTGTCCGAGCGGCTCGGCAAGGACAAGGTCACCGCGCACCACGGCAGCATGGCGAAGGAGCACCGCTTCGACGCCGAGCAGCGCCTGAAGCGCGGCGAGCTCAGCGCGCTCGTCGCGACCGCGTCGCTCGAGCTCGGCATCGACATCGGCGACGTCGACTTGGTCTGCCAGATCGGCTCGCCGCGTTCGATCGCGGCGTTCCTGCAGCGCGTCGGCCGCGCCAGCCACCAGGTCGGCGGCACGCCGAAGGGGCGCCTGTTCCCGCTGTCGCGCGACGAGCTCGTCGAATGCACGGCGCTGCTCGACGCGGTCCGCCGCGGCGAGCTCGACACGCTGCACGTCGAGCGCGCGCCGCTCGACGTGCTCGCGCAGCAGATCGTCGCCGAGGTCGCCTGCCGCGAATGGCGCGAGGACGAGCTGTTCGAGCTCTTGCGCCGCTCGTATCCGTACGCGGAGCTGCCGCGCGAGGCGTTCACCGCGGTCGTGCGCATGCTCGCCGAAGGCTTCACCTCGCGGCGCGGGCCGCGCGCGGCGTACCTGCACCGCGACGCGGTCAACGGCGTGCTGCGCGCGAGCCGCGGCGCGCGCGTGACCGCGATCACGTCCGGCGGCGCGATCCCGGACACGGCCGACTACGAGGTCGTGCTCGAGCCGCAGGGCGTCACCGTCGGCAGCGTCAACGAGGATTTCGCGGTCGAGAGCCTCGCCGGCGACGTGTTCCAGCTCGGCAACCTCTCGTACCGGATCCTGCGCGTCGAGCGCGGCCGCGTCCGCGTCGAGGACGCGCAGGGCGCGCCGCCGAGCATCCCGTTCTGGCTCGGCGAAGCGCCGGGCCGCAGCGACGAGCTGTCGTTCGCGGTGTCGCGCCTGCGCGAGCGCGTGTCCGAATGCCTCGAGCACGGCGTCGAGGCCGCGCTCGAGGCGGTCTCCGACGATGCCGGCCTCGGCGAAGCCGCCGCGCGCCAGCTCGTCGACTATCTCGGTTCGGCGAAGATCGCGCTCGGCGCGCTGCCGACGCTGAAGCGCATCGTGCTCGAGCGCTTCTTCGACGAATCCGGCGGCAGCCAGCTGATCATCCATTCGCCGTTCGGCAGCCGCGTGAACCGCGCGTGGGGCCTCAGCCTGCGCAAGCGCTTCTGCCGCAAGTTCAACTTCGAGCTGCAGGCCGCCGCGACCGAGGACGCGATCGTGCTGTCGCTGTCGACGAGCCACAGCTTCCCGCTCGCCGACGTCGCGCGCTACCTGCACTCGGAATCCGTACGCGACCTGCTGATCCAGGCACTGCTCGACGCGCCGATGTTCGGCGTGCGCTGGCGCTGGAACGCGGTCGCGGCGCTCGCGCTGCCGCGCTTCCGGGGCGGCAACCGGGTGCCGCCGCAGCTGCAGCGCATGAAGGCCGAGGATCTGCTCGCGACCGTGTTCCCGGATCAGGTCGCCTGCTTCGAGAACATCGTCGGCGAGCGCCAGATCCCGGAGCATCCGCTCGTCGCGCAGACGCTCGACGACTGCCTGAACGACGCGATGGACGTCGACGGGCTGGTCGCGGTGCTGAAGGGCATCGAGAGCGGAGACATCGAGATCGTCGCACGCGACCTGACCGCGCCGTCGCCGCTCGCCGCGGAAGTGCTCGGCGCGCGGCCGTACGCCTACCTCGACGACGCGCCGCTCGAGGAGCGCCGCACGCAGGCGGTCTCCGGCCGGCGCTGGAGCGGCATCGAGGACGCCGAGGACCTCGGCCGCCTCGACGCCGATGCGATCGCGGCCGTGCGCGGCGAGGCCTGGCCCGACGCGCGCTCGGCCGACGAGCTGCACGCGGCGTTGCTCGGCGTCGCGTTCGTGACCGACGCGGAGGCGCGCGCGAACCCGGGCTGGCTCGAATGGCTCGCGAAGCTCGCCGCCGAGCGCCGCGTCACGCGTGTTTCGCCCGCGCGCTCCGGCGATGCCGTGCCGGACGTCGCCGATGCGCCGGCGCACGAGCGCTCCGGGGCGGCCTCGCCGGCCGCGCCGGTGGATCTCTGGGTCGCGGCCGAGCGCCTGCCGCAGTTCGACGCGATCCTGCCCGGCGCGTCACGCGAACCCGATGCGGTCGCGCCGGCCGAGTTCGCCGCGGTCGCGTGGACGCCGGAATCCGCGCTCGTCGACGTGCTGCGCGCGCGGCTGACCGCGCTCGGACCGACCTCGGTCGCCGCGCTCGCCGCGTCGCTCGGCGTCGCGCCGGCCGCGGTCGAGCTCGCGCTGATCGCGCTCGAGACCGACGGCTTCGTCATGCGCGGCCGCTTCACGCCGCCGCCGGCCGCGGTCGCGGAGGAGTGGTGCGAGCGCCACCTGCTCGCGCGCATCCACCGGTACACGGTCATGCGCCTGCGCCGCGAGATCGAGCCGGTCGAGCCGCGCGATTTCGTCCGTTTCCTGTTCGAGTGGCAGCACGTCGCACCGGGCACGCAGGTCGGCGGGCCGGACGCGCTCGCCGGTGTGCTCGCGCAGCTCGAAGGCTACGAGGCCGCGGCCGCGGCCTGGGAAGGCGAGATCCTGCCGGCGCGCGTCGCCGGCTACGAGATCGCCTGGCTCGACGGCCTCTGCGTCGCCGGCCGCACGGTCTGGGCGCGCCTGCGCGGGCGCCGCGCGAGCGCCGGCGAGCGCGTCGCCGCGCCGGTGCGCGCGACGCCGATCGTGCTGCTGCCGCGGCGCAGCCTCGAGGCGTGGCTCGCCGTCGGCGGGCTCGCCGACGGCGTCGAGATTGCGCTGTCGTCGCGCGCGCGCGCGGTCGCCGACCATCTCGCCGCGCACGGCGCATCGTTCTTCGACGAGCTGCTCGCCGGCACCGGCCTGCTGCACGTGCAGCTCGAGGAGGCGCTCGGCGAGCTGGTCGCGTCCGGCCTGATCAACGCGGACAGCTTCAGCGGGCTGCGCGCGCTGCTCGTGCCGACCTCGAAGCGCTCGCCGTCGCGGCGCCGGCACGGCCGCCGCATCGCGCTGTTCGGCATCGAGGACGCCGGGCGCTGGTCGCTCGTGCGCCGGCGCGCGGCCGCTTCGGCGGCGGACCCGCGCGCGCGGCTCGACGAGGCCGCAGTCGAGCACGTCGCGCGCACGCTGCTGAAGCGCTACGGCGTCGTCTGCTGGCGCCTGCTCGCGCAGGAAGCCGAATGGCTGCCGCCGTGGCGCGATCTGCTGCGCGTCTATCACCGGCTCGAGGCGCGCGGCGAGATCCGCGGCGGGCGCTTCATCGCCGGCGTCGCCGGCGAGCAGTTCGCGCTGCCGGAAGCGATCGCGGCGCTGCGCAGCCTGCGCCGGCGCGCGCCGGACGGCACCTGGGTCTGCGTCTGCGGATCGGACCCGCTGAACCTCGTCGGCACGTTGCTCGCCGGCGAGCGCGTGCCGCGCGTCACCGGCGCCCGCGTGCTGTACCGCGACGGCGTGCCGGTCGCGAAGCTCGTCGCCGGCGAAACGACGCTGCTGCCCGGCGCCGACGCCGCCGACGAGCCGGCCCTGCGTGCGCGCCTGCTGCGCGGCGCCGAGCGCGTCGAAGCCATGGCGGGGATCGACTGAACGCCGCCGCGGCGGTTCGGCCGCCGTTAAACCGATGCGGCCGATGATCGCTGCGATCGAGCGACCACGAGGACGAGCGATGGCAGCCCCCGACAAGCACTCGTGCGGCCACCCGAACTGCGAATGCGTCGTCGAAGGCCCCGACGCGTTCTGCAGCGCGTACTGCGCGCAGTCCGCCGCGACGCCGGACGACGCGCGCGAGCCGGTCTGCGCCTGCGGCCACGCGGATTGCACCGAACCGCGCTGACGCGGATCCGGCCGTCGCGCCGCGCACGGGCAGCGCGGCCGGACGCGCGCGCGCCGGACGCATGCGCCGCGCCGCCGGACGTGCCCACCGTGTTCCTGGAGGAGCCGGCTTCAGCCGCGATCCTCGAACCCACGCGTTCGCCGCTGAAGCGTGCTTCTACATGCGCAATTTCGCGTGTGTTCGCTGTAGGGCCGGCTTCAGCCGCGATCCCGAACGCCGAACGCCGCGCATTCGCCGCCGAAGCGTGCTCCTAAACGCGCGGATCCCTCGCATGTGGGTGCGCCGCGCGATCGGGCGACCTGCGGCGGCGTGAACGCGCCGACGCGAACGCGCGCATCGCGCGTTGCCGCGGCGGCTGTCGCGACTACGCCGGACGCGGCGGCGGCACGATCGCGGCGGTCGCGCCGGGCCCGACCAGCGGCAGCCGCTCGCCGCCGAGCTCGCGCTGGAGCCGCGCGAGCAGCGCCGAGCGCACGTCGCCGATCGCACTCGGCGCGGTCCAGATCTGCACCTGGATCAGCAGCCCGCGGTCGCTGACGTCGGCGGCCGCGATGAACGGCGCCGGCTGCTTGAGGATGCGCTCGTCCGCCGCGACCAGCGTGCGCAGCGTCTCCAGCGTCGGTTCGATCGGCGTGTCGATCGCGAACAGCAGGTTGAAATCGGTGCGGCGGCGGTCGCATTCGCTGAAGTTCACGATCGCCTGCGCCGTGATCAGTCCGTTCGGCAGCACGATCATGCGGTTGTCCGGCGCGCGCAGGACCGTCTGGAACAGGCGCACGTGGACGATCGTGCCTTCCTCGCTGCCGGCGCGCACGTAGTCGCCGGCGCGGAACGGTCGCAGCACGATCAGCATGACGCCGGCGGCGAGATGCGACAGCGAATCCTTCAGCGCGAGGCCGACCGCGAGCCCGGCCGCGCCGAGCACGGTCAGGAACGACGTCGTCGGCACGCCGACCAGCTGCAGCGACGCGAGCACGAGCACGACGACGCCGAGGCTCAGCGCGCTCGTGCGCACGAATTCGGCGAGCAGCGGGTCGATCCGGCGCCGCACCATGATGCGCTCGCTCGAGCCCGCGACCCGGCGCAGCAACGGGAAGCCGATCGCGAGCACCGCGAGCGCGGCCGCGAGCTTCAGCAGGTACGGCAGCAGGACGTCCGGCGCCGGGATCATGCGCCCGTTCGCGGACGGCCGCGCCCCGGCACGCGCTCCGCGGCGCGGTACGGTCGACGGAGCAAGCGGCGAGGGACGAGGAAGCGGCGCATCGGCATCGGCAGTTTTCCGGGAAGCGCCCGGCACGCTTCAGAGGAGTGTCGGCTGTTTCCAGGGGACGACTCGCGCGCCGGGCGCAGCATCGACGTTAGGTCGGCGGCGCTTGAATCGCGCTGAATCGTCCGCGTCGCACTGAGTCGGGATTCAGGTACGTCGTCGTTCGCATGCCGGCGCCTTGGTCGACGCCGCGCGATCCGCGCGACGGCGCCGCGTCGGCCGACGGCCGCATCGCGTCGCGTCTGCGCCGGCTCGGCGCGAGCGGTCCTGCCGAAGGATCGTCTGCTGCTGCGGGAATGCGCGACTTCGCGCCCCGGCTCCGAGCCGATCGTGCGGTGCGCGCGCGACGTCAGCCGGCCGCCGCGTCGATGCGCACGAGCGCGGCGACCGGCAGCGCGGCGAGGATGTCGCCGACCAGCAGCCGGCCGCCGGCCGCGTGCAGCACGCGGCCGGTCAGCGCGTCGCGGTACGTCGCGTCGGCGACGTCGAGCAGCGTGCCGTCCCAACGCACCGGCGCGACCCGCGGCTCGTCGCGGACCAGCGCCGCGGCGAAGCGGGTCACGACGACGACGACGCCGGTCGCCGCGTCCTCGCGCGCGAACGCGACGACGTGGCGCTCGAACGTGCCGCGCGCGACGAGCGGACGATAGCCGCCGCGGCGGAACAGCTCCGGATGGCGCGCGCGCAGCTGCAGCAGGCGCACGACGACGTGGCGCTTGACCTCGCCGGAGCGCCAGCCGCGCAGCAGCGTGGCCGGGTCGCGTTCGCGCGGCGGCGGCGCAGGCGCGACCGGCCGGCGGTTGTCCGGATCGACCAGCGAATGGTCCCAGCGATCGCCACCCTGATAGACGTCCGGCACGCCCGGTGCGGTCAGATGCAGCGCGCACTGCGCGAGGCCGTTCAGCGCGCCGGCCGGCGCGATGCGCTCGACGAACTCGGCCAGCCGCGCGAACGACGCGGCACCCGGATCGAGCGCGGCACGCGCGTAGCGCTCGCACGCGCTCTCGTAGGCTTCGTCCGGCTGCGCCCACGAGGTCGCGCGCTTCGCCTCGCGCAGCGCCTTGCGCTGCCATTCGACGACGCGCGCGGCGAACGCGCCGAGCGCGTCGGCGTCGTCGCCGCGGAGATCCGGCGGCCACGCGCCGATCAGCGTCTGCAGCAGCATCGTCTCGTCGATCGGGTCGGGCGCGACGCGTTCGTCGACGTGGTCGCGCAGGCTCGCGTTCGCGGCCCGCCAGTCGCGCAACAGCGCGGCCCAGGCCGGTGCGACCGCGGCTTCGCTGAGCACCGCGAGCCGCGCACGCGCGTCGGCGCCGCGCTTGTGGTCGTGCGTCGCGACCGCGAGCATCGCGTCGGGCGTGCGCGCGAGACGCTCCGCGCAGGCGGCGTGGAACGCCTCGCGCGGCAGCGCGAGGTGCGCCGGGTCGGCGCCGACCTCGTTGCGCGAGAGCAGGCGGCCGTAGCGGTAGAACGCGGTGTCCTCGACCGCCTTGGCCGCGGCCGCCGGCATCAATTGCTGGAACGCGCGC
This sequence comes from Dokdonella sp., assembly GCA_036398645.1. Classification (GTDB taxonomy): domain Bacteria; phylum Pseudomonadota; class Gammaproteobacteria; order Xanthomonadales; family Rhodanobacteraceae; genus Dokdonella_A. The sequence goes on from DASWOS010000118.1 coordinate 7,308, forward strand.
AGCAGATGGCGCGACCGCTCCGGCGCGTCGGCGGCGGCCGCGCCGACGGCGAGGTCGGCGAGCAGCGCGCGGATCGCGTCGCGCAGCGGCAGAGGCGCCTGCGCGCACGCGCGCGCCGCCGCGGCGAACAGCCGCGCGCGGTCGGCCGCGTCGGCGCGGCCGGGCTCGAGATAGCTGCGGTACGCGTCGAACTGCTCGATCAGCGCCGCGATCGCCGCGCGCGCTTCGGCCGGCGCCGGCGCCGGCGCGGCGTCGCGCGCATCGGCCGCCGCCGCGCGCCACGCGCGCGCGACGCGGTCGACGTCGGCGGCGAGCGTGCCGGCGAGCATCTCGCGGCGCGCCGGCCGCGCATACGCCGCGACGAAGTCCGCGTCGCCGCCGAGCGCGCGCCAAGCGGCGTCGAGCGCCGCCGCGCCGTCGGCGTCGTGCAGCACCGCGCCACACTGGTCCATGAAGTCGTAGCCGGTCGTGCCGTCGACGTCCCACGCGTCCGGCAGCGTCTCGTCCGCCGCGAGGATCTTCTCGACGACGACGTACGCGCGCGGTTCGGCGAGCGCCGCCGGCCGCGCGGCGCCGGCGCGTTCGAGACCCTCGCGCAGCTTCAGGCAATAGCGCCGCGGCTCGGCGAGGCCGTCGACGTGGTCGACGCGGACGCCGTCGATCAGCGCCTCCGCGTACAGGCGGAACACGAACGCGTGCACCGCGTCGAACACCGCGTCGCGGTCCGTGCGCAGCGCGACGAGGTCGCCGATGTCGAAGAAGCGGCGCCAGTTGATCCGCGTGGCCGCCTCGCGCCAGTGCGCGAGCACGTAGTGCTGGCGCGCGAGCAGCTCGCGCAGCCGCGCCGGCCGCCGCCGCGCGTCCTCGCCGAAGCGCGCCGCGGCGGCGGCGAGCGCGCCGGCGTCGCGCATCGCGTCGGCGCCGTCGGCGACGAGCTCGACGCTGTCCGGCGCGAGCGGATAGCGGCGCCCGTCGACCTCGAGGCAGAGCCCGTCCGCGTCGGCGCCGAGCGCGATGCGCGCGAGCGCGTCGTCGAGCGGCGTCGCCAGGAACGGCGCGAGCACCTTGCCGCGCAGCTCCGGCGCATCGGGCTCCCAGTCGACGTCGAAGAACTCGGCCCAGCGGCTCGCTCGGCCGTGCGCGAGCACGTCGCGCCACCACGGGTTCTCCTCGCTCGCGGCCATGTGATTCGGCACGATGTCCAGCACGAGGCCCATGCCGCGCGCGCGCAGCGCGGCGACGAGCTCGCGCAGCGCGTCGAGGCCGCCCAGGTCCGGCGCGATCTCGCCGTAGTCGACGACGTCGTAGCCGTGCGTCGAGCCGCTGCGCGCGCGCTGCAGCGGCGACGCGTACAGATGGCTGACGCCGAGCGCGGCGTAGGCGCCGACCGCGGCGGTGGCGTCGCGCAGCGTGAACGCGCGATTGAACTGCAGCCGCAGCGTCGCGCGCGGCGCGCTCACGGCCGGCGCCGCGCCGCGGCCAATGCGCGCAGGCGGCGGCGCACGCGCGTGCGGGCGAGCAGGCGCGGCGCCGGCGCCGGCAGACGCCGGCACCAGTTCGGGTACTCGTGGACGGTGCCGGGCAGGTTCGGCTGCGCGTCGAGCGCGCAGGCGTCCTCGAGCGGCAGCAGCGCGAGCGCGCAGCGGCTCGCGCCGACGAACGCGACCGCGGCGTCGACGAACTCGGCGGCATCGGCGCGCGCGTCCGGCGCCGCGTCCGGCAGCGCGGCGCGGATCGCGCGCGCGAGCGCGCGGCGGTCGCGCGCGCGCTGCGCGCGCTCGGCGGCGGCGCTGGCGTCGTCGTAGAGCCCGATGCGCTCGCGCAGGTCGACGTCGGCGCCGCGCCACCAGCCGGCCAGCGTCGGCAGGTCGTGCGTCGTCGTCATCGCGACCGCGTCGCGGCGCCAGCGCTGCGGCGCGCGGAAGCCGGCGCCGCGCATGAACCAGAGCACGTCGAGGCCGAGCACGCCGGCGCGGCGCAGCGCGGCGCGGAAGCCGTCCGGCACGACGCCGAGATCCTCGCCGACGACGATGCAGCGCCGGCGCCGCGACTCGAGCGCGACGAGGCCGAGCAGCGCGTCGAACGGATAGTCGACGTAGGCGCCGTCGCGCGCGTCGGCGCCGTCGGGCACGAGCCACAGCCGCATCAGGCTCATGACGTGGTCGATGCGCACGCCGCCGGCGTGCCGCATCGCGGCGCGCAGCGCGGCGAGGAAGCCGGCGTAGCCGTCGGCGCGCAGCGCGGCCGGCGAGAACGTCGTCAGGCCCCAGTTCTGGCCGAGCGGCGTGAACGCGTCCGGCGGCGCGCCGACGGTCACGCCGCGCAGCATCGCGTCGCCGAGCGCCCAGGCGTCGCTGCCGGCCGGATCGGAGCCGACCGCGAGGTCGGCGATCAGGCCGATCGCGAGGCCGGCCGCGCGGGCGCTGCGCTGCGCGTGCGCGAGGCCGCGCTCGGCGAGCCATTGCAGGAACACGTGGAAGCCGGCCTCGGCGTCGTCGCGGTCGGCGTGCGTCGCGGTGCGCTCGCGCGCCGGCCAGCGCCGCCAGTCGTCGCGGCCGGCGCCGCGATGACGCGCATGCAGCGCCTCGAAGCGCGCGTGCCGCGCGAGCGCCGCGCCGCGCTGCGTGCGGAACGCGTCGAGCTCGGCGTCGAGCGCGGCGTCGCGGCCGGCGTGCGCGCGGTACAGCTCGCGCAGCAGCGCGAGCTTGCGCCGCGCCGCGCCCGGCCAGTCGACGAGATCCGCCGGCGCCGGCGCGGCGTCGAGGCCGAGCGCCTGCGCAGCCGCCGCGACCGGGCCGGCGCCGAAGCGCTCGGCCGGATCGATCAGCAACGCGTTCAGGAAGCGCCGGCTCGACGGCGAGTACGGGCTGCGCCGCTCCGGCGCCGCGGCGAACATCGCGTGCACCGGGCTGATCGCCAGCGCGTCGGCACCGGCGCGGCCGCTCGCCGCGGCGAGCTCGGCGAGCGCGCCGAAATCGCCGACGCCGTCGTCGCCGTTGCGGCGCAACGCGTAGATCTGTGCGGCGAGCCCCCAGCGCTTCGCGCGCGCCGGTGCGATCTCGTCGAGCGCGAAGCAGCGCCGCGGCACCGCGGCGATCGTGCGCAGCGTGCCGCCGACGTGCAGGCGGTGGTAGCCGGGATCGAGCCGCGGCAGCGCGAGCCGGCCGTCGCCGCCGATGCGGCCGTCGAGCGTCGCGCCGCCCTCGACGTCGACGCGGAAGCGCCGCCCCGCGTGCGCGGCCGCGTGCAGCGCGGCGGTCCTGCCGGCGGCGACGATCGCGAGCGGCGGCGGATCGGCCGACCGCGCCTGCGCGGCGAGCCGCCGGCGGCTGTCGGCGATCTGGCCCGGCGTGTCGCAG